>CAIKLL010000216.1 GCA_903828265.1 uncultured Rickettsiales bacterium | reverse complement strand
TACGCCTGTTATTGCGGGTAAATTAGTAACTCCTCTTTGGAAAGTTGATGAAGTTGACTGTTACGCTTTGATAGTCGGCGAAATACCAAATTATACATTTAAAGGCTTTATGTTAAGGGAAGACCTTAAACAAGACAAAAGAATAGGATCTTTAGGATATGATAAAGGATATATCGCCGAACAAAACCAATTAAAAGAATTGCATGATCTATATGAACTAGATAAGATCATAAATACTTATCCCGAAAATAGTAAAGTACCAATCTTCGAATTTTAAAAATCGTTCATCCTCGTCGCAACCGCAAGTTTTGGCGAGAAATTTTGTTTTTATCGTGAAAGGAGCTTGACAATGAGGGCATGTCATGATACCTTATTTTAACCGTTGGACGTGTCGAGCTTGTTACGAACGCATTATAATATATGAAAGATATTCTAAAAAAAATATTTTGGGAGATGTTAATTAATGCAATATTTATTATTTGTATTTATTATCTATGGAATTGGCTGGTAACAGATCTCTTGTTGGCTAAAAAAATATCTATTTTTGAATCATGGGGTTTGCGAGCGTTGGTTCAATTTCTTACATATAGTTCTCATGAAAGAAAATAATACGCAAAAATACGTTGTTATGATCAAGGACGGCGGCAAGTGGGAAGAATACGCTCGTCTGAAGGATAGAACCCTTGCAGAAACCGTTTTAAAGCTTGTCATCAAGGACTTTCCTGCTAAGATCATCGAACTGAAATGAAACTTTTTAGTTTAATTTTTATTTCCGCAGCTTTGGGCTTGACAATTTCGATCTTGCTGTTTAAGGTATGGAAGATAGATATCCAACCATTATTTATCGGATTGGTTATTAATTGTATCGGTTATTATATATTTAGAAAGACTTTAAATGAAGATTGCCATTAACAAAAGCTACGGCGGCTTTGTATTGTCTGACAAAGGTATGAAGCGGTATGCTGAACTAGCCAACATAAATCTTGTATATAAAGATGGCGAATTTTATACAGAGTATGTTGATCCAGATAATCTATATGTAGATTCAGACATCAGTCGAGATGACGTTAATTTAATTAAAGTTATAGAAGAGCTTAACGGCGATGCTTCTTACAAGCATTCTGATATCGTTGTTAAAGAGATACCTGATAATGTCAAATGGAGTATTGTAGAAAGGCATGGTAAAGAGATAATAAGAATACATGCATAAAGAGAATGTTCATACTTTTGAATACAAAATAGTTGATGATCCTGATGCGCCTTTCCAAGATTGGGGCAGAATATTAGGATTACTTTGCGGCGAAATTTGTATAGTTTTATTAAATAAGAAGAAGCAAGATAAGTATATAGAAGATGAAAAGTATAGAATGAAGGTGATTAATTTTATTCGAGAAAAAACTAAACTTTATAAACGTGAAAATTGTTATTCATTGTGTATCTCTTTAGATAGAAAAGAAATACAAAAACTATGAACAGCAAAGAATCTGAATATTTTAAATCAAGAGTCGCCGCAATAATTAATTCTGTAAAGGATATTAAAAGTAATTTGGAAGAAGCTGGCGGCTTTATTGAACCTGAATTAGAAGAAGAGTTTTACGAGAACATAGATTGTGCTATTATGGCGTTAACAGACAGCTTAGAAAACATCCATTCTGATGAGATTATGAACGAAATGGATGAAAAAAGAAATAAATACACAGAAGACTTTGAGTAAATTAACAGCAGATATACAAAGAAATGAGTATATTGTATAGATACTTAGCAGTAAGTAGGGTAATAAAATAAACAGTTGATTTAGTTGAAAATAGATAGAACGTTGATGATAATAACAACAATTTTAATAGCAATTTTTATATATTATATTCTTAAAGGGCTGGAGAAAAATCGTCTTGGTTAGCGTTAAAAAAACCCCACTTTTGTGGGGTTTTATGCTGTTTTTATACCTTTTTATATATACACAAAATAGAACATATAGATAGATTATACAGTAGAGTATATATAGATAATATAGAAGGTAGAGATTGTGTTTATAGAGAGAGGTGGGTAGTGCGCGACATTTATTTAAATAATCCACATTTTCACCGGATTTAGGCCCGTTTTCGCACATTTATTAACTTTTGTTCCCTTTATACAACTATCTAAAACTATATTCAAACACGAAAGATTAACTAAATTTTGTTAAATATAGTGTTTTCCCCTAGCGAAAAAAGAATAAAAACAAATAAATTGTCTTTTCCCCTATAGGAAAAATAACAATAAAATGTTCAAAGATTAAATAAGATAGACTAAATAAGGCGGCGGCGCGGCCAAGTTTGCCATATATTATCTAAATAAGACTAGAAAGTGTCTTTTTCTGTATATAGAAAGAACAATAAATAGTCCAAGTTTGCCGTATAAGTTCCAAATAAGATTAAATATTGTCTTTTGGCCTATAGAAAAAAGAATAATTGTCTTTTCCCCTAGGGAAAATATAACAACATCAACAAAAAATGAATCAAGTTTGTCTAAATAAGACTAAATAAGGCGGCGAAATGTAGAAATGTTCTTTTTTTCCTATATAGAGAAAGAATAAAACATCCAAGTTTGTCAGATTTTGACCAAATAAGGATAAAAGATGCGGCGCGATAGTATTTTGTTCTTTTTACTGTATATAGATAATAATAACATAGATGAATAATAAACCCCTAAATAAAGAAACATCTGAATTTTTCATGAAGATGACTGACGATCTTTTAAATAAATTAATTTGCTGCGATACAGAAGAAGAAAGAATACAAACTATAAAAGAATTAAATAATCTAAAAATAAGGTTGGCCTACGAATTAAAGCAGATACAAAATCTTGGTGAATAAAAATATTCGCGGCGCATGTTGAGTTTTTGCCCCTTGACACCGCAGCTTTCCCATGTTAATGTCGTGGTCATGAATGAAACTTTGAAGCGAGGCAGAGGAAGGCCCAAGGGAGCGTCTGTACCGAATGTTATATCTATAAATATTGATGAACTTCTACAAAAGTTAGACAAAATAAATTGTACACAAGTTAAAGTTTCAAGAACCTGGTTAATCGACCTTGACAAGATGACGAATATAGCCGACACTATGTCTGAGTCGGATGCATCAGATAAAATAGACTTCAAAATATCTTAAATTATATGGCTTTTGATAAACTTGTTGGGCAGATTTCAGTTAAAAAGAAGCTAGGATTTTACCTAGAAGCATACAATAGTACTTCTATTGTTCCTTTTTTAAATTTCGTAGGCGCAAAAGGATTGGGTAAGACTGAGTTTGCGCGTGAGTTTGGCCGCAACGTTTTAAATACAGAAGGAAATAAACGTACCTTTGTAGAGATAAATAGTTCTACAGTTAAAGGGGTAAGCCAATTTTTCGAACAAATATATCTACCTTTTATACTAGATAAAGAAGTAACTATCTTTTTCGATGAAGCTCATGC
>CAIKLL010000215.1 GCA_903828265.1 uncultured Rickettsiales bacterium | reverse complement strand
CGATATAGAACAGAGAATGAATAATCAGCCCAGAAAATGCCTTGGTTACAGAACACCTACCGAGGTCTTTCATAATCGCAAATTGCAGTATGTTGCGCTAGATTATTGAATTCGCCGAAATTAAAAGCTGCATTTTTAAACTCTCTAGAATTAATTGAATGAAGAAAACTGCAATTGCCAACAATCAAAAAACTAACTTCGACGAATTACAGTTTTTCCATTCATATAAGGTACTAAAACTTCTGGAATCGTTATGGACCCGTCTTCATTTTGGTAATTTTCAAGTACAGCAACTAATGTTCTCCCTACAGCAAGACCTGACCCGTTTAAAGTGTGGACGAATTGAGTTTCTTTAGCATTAATTTCTTTGTAGCGAGCTCTCATTCTTCGTGCCTGAAAATCACCACAATTAGATATACTAGATATCTCCCTATATTTATTTTGTCCTGGAAGCCATACTTCTATATCATATGTTTTCTTTGCATGAAATCCCATATCACCGGTACAAAGTAGCATTACCCTGTAAGGAATAGCTAGTCTTTTTAAGATTTCTTCGGCAGCGTTAAGCATATATTCGTGTTCAAATTCCGATTCCTCCGGGGTAGTAATTGTTACAAGCTCCACTTTGCCGAATTGATGGTTTCTAATCATTCCTCTTGTATCTTTACCGGCACTTCCAGCTTCCGATCTATAACAATTCGTATAAGCTACATATCTAATCGGCAGTTCTTCTCTTTGTAAAATGCTATCTGCTACCATATTTGTTAGCGGTACTTCTCCAGTAGGAATAAGCCTGAATTTATTATCGCTAGTTATATATGATTCATCAGCTAGTTTCGGTAATTGAGCCGTATTATACATAGCTTCAGGTCTAACTAATGTAGGTGGAGAAATTTCTTCAAATCCAAAATCTGTAGTATGAGTATCTAGCATAAAATTAAATAAAGCACGTTCTAAATGAGCTAATTGCCCTTTGAGAGTGACAAATCTACTACCTGAAATTTTAGCGGTTTGTTCGAAATCCATCATGTTTAAGTCCAGACCAAGATCAAAGTGTTCTTTAGCCCACTTATTTTCAATAGGCTTCTTAAAATCACGAATGAATTTGTTCATGCTCTCATCCACACCATATGGAACATCCGGGGCTGGTAAGTTAGGAATTGTATCTAGAATATCTTTTAATTTGTCACTAAAGGTTATTGATTTGCCTAGTTCTGCTAATTTATCGTTAATATGTTCTACATCTCTTTTTATATCTTCGAATTCTCTGGATGCTTTTCCCTTTAAACTAGCGAGTTTTTTTGATTTTTTATTTTTTGCCTGCTGGAATTCCTGGATAAGGGTAATTAATTGACGCTTCTCCTCATCTAATTTAATAATTTCTTCGGTATTAACTTTTATTCCTCTTTTTAAGAGTAAGTCATTAAATTCTTCTTTATTTTCTCTAATCCACTTAATATCCAGCATTTTTTTTACTCCTATTTTCGACAAGGTTACATATTACGATTGAAATTTCATATAATAGAATTAGTGGTATTGCAAGGGATATCTGACTTAGAACATCCGGCGGCGTCAGAATAGCAGCAATAATAAAAATTATTACAATAGCTAATCTTCTTTTATTTTTTAAACCTTGAGCTGAAACTAATTTTAATACGCTTAATATCAACATTATAACAGGAAGTTCAAAAGCCAACCCAAAAGCTGTAATAAGCTGCATTACTACAGATAAGTATTCGCTAATGCGAGCTTCGAGAATAATAGGTATGGTTGAATCTTGGTCTTCAAAACTTAAAAAAAACTGCCAAGCATTCGGTATTACTAAGTAGAAAACAAAAATCCCGCCTAGGTAAAATAGTAAAGGCGATATTACTAACGTAGGTAGGATGATAGTTTTTTCGGTTTTTAGTAAGCCAGGGGCTATGAATCGATATAACTGATAGGATACAACCGGAATTATTATTAAAAATGCCGTCCACAAACTAAGTTTTAAATATGTGAAGAAAGCTTCAGCCATACCGGTATAAATTATTTTCCTCCTATGATTACTTGTTACTTCTGCCAAAGGTTCTAAAATAAAGTTGTATATATAATCACTGAAATAATAGCAAAATATAAATGCACAAATAAAAGAAGCGATAATTATAAAAAACCGCTTTTTAAGTTCTAAAAAGTGCTCTTTAAGGGTATACTTCTCCATTATTATAATTAGGTGATATAAAAAATTGTTTAAGTATTAATTTTCTACGCTTCTTGTAGTTTTCTATAAATTCTCTTTTATAGGTGTTAAACTTTTTGTTTAAGGGTTAGTGTTCTCTCCCTTTCTTCTTTTTATGTTATCTATAATCTCCTGTCCCTTTTCTACTTTTACTTCTGGTTTTGGCAATTTAATCGATTGAAGGGTATTTTCAGGTAATAAAGCCAGTAATTCTTTTAATAATATTTCCAGATACTCGGTTGTTTTGGAATCATTAAGCCAATCTGGGTATTTCTCGGAGTTAAGGTTAGATACTATCTCTTCAACATTTTCGGCTTTTACATATGCTCCGGAAGAGAAAATAGCAGCTAATACAAATATGACCGTCGAAATAATCAAACCTCTAAACAAACCAGCAATAGCACCTAGAGTGCGATCGACAAAACCACTGCTAATTACGCTAAGTATATCGCCAATTTTTGAGGTAATAGACGTTAAAATAAATAGAGAACAAATATATGATATGGTACCGCTAAGAATTGATAAAAGCAGTTCATTCTCGATATGTTTTGCAAGGGCAATTTGTACATATGGAAACAGAAAAATTGCCGCAGCAATGGAGGCTACAAAACCCGCGAGATTTATAGCCATACCAAGCAAACCTTTGTATAAGCCCATAATTGTTGAAACGGCAATAACGGTAAAAACGGCAATATCAAAAATAGTAAACATCATACAATTATTATAGCTTCAGAATGGTGTTCTCTGTAATGACATAGTTAAATTTTATGTCATGCTTTTCAATTGGTAGAGATTCTAACAGATATTTATCAAAACATACACCTATTTTGATTGTTAAGGTATTAATTATATGCCGAGAGAAATACTTATCATAACATCCAGAACCAAATCCCAGTC
The DNA here is from genome assembly GCA_903828265.1 of uncultured Rickettsiales bacterium. Classification (GTDB taxonomy): domain Bacteria; phylum Pseudomonadota; class Alphaproteobacteria; order Rickettsiales; family Rickettsiaceae; genus Megaera. The sequence continues at coordinate 1,120 of CAIKLL010000215.1, read as the reverse complement.
TATAACCTTTCTGGCAGTAAGCTAAACCTGGCACAACAATTATACTTGGGATTAAAGTGCTATCAGAAAGGGGATGTTTAATTCCCCTTGTTCCTTTTTCCAATTGTATCCCTTTCTGATAAGGTACAAATTCTATTTTATCACCATTTATTTTAGGCAAGCAAAATGCCCAATTATTACCTAAAAGGCTAGTTAAATCTGGTTCTCCTTTAAGGGGCAAATATAAGCCTACGGAATTTGTAACTTTAACCATGCTACAGTTGTCAGTTTCTTTCTCTATGAGCTTTCTATGCTTATTTGACAAATTGCCATATAAAGAGTTAATCACTAATTTAGTATTTTCTACAATTAACTTATTTTCTGCCCAGAGTTTATCTCGGTTAAATAAAGTCCTCTCTGCTAAAATTTTTTTCCGGAGAGAATGTTTTATACCCATAATTTACCTTCATGTGTTTTAGGGTGTAAAAAAATATATAAATTTTCGAATACCATAATACAGGCTTTTATTTACGAATTTAATTACTATCAATAACTAATGGTTTAATAAATTCTGTAGAATTTTTATTGGCCACAAGGAGTTGGCCGTTTTTAAAAATAATTAATATATCTTTTAAATCAATAGCAACAGTTTTTTTGGCATCCGAATTAATGTAAGAATTTTTAACATTATGAGTAACTACCATTCCTTGTCCTTTAACGGGAGACAGTTTGTTAGTAGTTTTATCAAGATTCCACATACTTTCCCACGTTCCTAAGTCATTCCATTTGAAATTAGCTTTAATAAGTGCAATTTTTTTTAATTTTTCAGAAATAGCGTGATCGAAAGACACCGAAGGCAAACTAGTATATGCCTCTTTATTTAATTTGACTATATTTTTTGTATTCAAATTCGAGTTAAATATTGTCGATAATTTTCTACTTACTACTGGAATAAGTTGGTTTGTCAGCTTTAAAATATAATCAATATTAAAAATGTAAATTCCAGAATTCCAGAAATACTCCGGCAAAGCGGCGAATTCAATAATCTAGCGCAACATACTGCAATTTGCGATTATGAAAGACCTCGGTAGGTGTTCTGTAACCAAGGCATTTTCTGGGCTGATTATTCATTCTCTGTTCT
>CAIKLL010000214.1 GCA_903828265.1 uncultured Rickettsiales bacterium | reverse complement strand
TGCAAAAAATATTTTAAACATTACCATAATTATTACCGCAGTTCTTACGATAGTTTTTATGGTAATTTCGATAGTACAAAAATAATTATTTGGTTTATATTTTGAACTTGCTTAATTTTGATTTTAGAAACGATTTTTAGGTTTGCGATTTTTTGAAAAGAGAAAAGGTTTTGTGCATAGCTTCAAAAAATCGCAATAAATACAGTACGCCTCAAATAGATGGAATATTGAAAACCCCTATAATGTATTATCTTATGTTACTTAAATGATTACTAATCAATCATTTTTAAATGTAAGTATATAAAAATATGTGGGAAGAAAATATGAGGCAAAGCCGAATTAACCTTTAACAAAGTTTTTAGTTTTATTGTATTACGTTTACGGTATAAAATAAAAAACCACTCGGTCAGGAGTGGTGTACACTAATTAGTGTTTTAAAATTTGATAGATTTGGATTAACACAAATAGCGTTGCAATCCAATCGGGTATCCTATCTACCCATTTACTTTGTTTCGACATTACATTTATTATAAGCATTTTTTAGATGCACCTCTCCAAAGGTGCATTTTGCTTTACTACAAAAGTACAAATTACCAATCATATATGTTTAATATTTCTTTAACAAAAAATTGATTATTAAATCATAGCTTAGTGTTTTGACAGCTACCAAAACTACTAAGGAGTTCGAAACAATCTCCGCTAAAACAGAAGCGTAGGATTTTTTTATACTTACATTTTAAAATGAACTACTGCGCATCATTTATTTTACATAAGACTTAATTATAGGGGCTTTCAATTTCCTTCGTACTGTATTTATTTAACCTAAAAATCGTTTCTAAAATCAAAATTAAGCAAGTTCAAAATTGATGACAAGGCGAAGCGCAGCGAGCCGCAGTCTTTGTTAATAATCGGTATGATAACGAAAAAAGTAAGCACTAATGATGGTCCGCCGAAGGCTAAATAATTGGTATATTAAAATAATATACTTAATTTTACTAAAATTTTAACATGACAACTTATTTAGTAGATGGTTATAATCAATCAGATGACCCGAATAAGAATTGGAAGAAAGTAGGACTGTATATTGTAGCAATTATTTTAGCTTGCTTACTTGCAAGTTTATTTAGTTGTAATCCTGCAAAACAATTAGAAAAAGCAAAACAAAAAGTAATTACAGATAGTACAGCATTTGATTATGTAGGTAGAACATTTGTAGCATTGCATCCATGTGCTAATATTATAAAATATAAATCAGATACTTTAATTACACATGACACAACAGAAACATCTTATCACTTTACAGATACTTTAAATCACACAGATACAGTAGTAAAAAAAATAACAATACACGACAAGCAAATAATACATGATACTACTACCGTTATTGATAATGAAGCTATAAAATTATTGCAAGAACAATTAACCCAAAGAAACTTACAAATAGCAACAATGAATGGGCAATTAATCCAATCAAATGATGCAACAAAACAAGCAGAAAGTAACACTAATAAATGGAAGTTATTATTTGGGGGGTTAGTAACACTTTTAGGATTAGGTGCTGCATGGAGAATATATACTTCACTTAAACCGAAAATATGAGTGTAATAGTAAATGATAATTGCATAAATATTATAAAATGGTAGGGTATATATATACCATATCAGACCCAACTACTAATGCGATTAGATATGTAGGTCAAACTGTGAATATTAGAAATAGAATTAATAAGCATCTTAGCGTATCTAAAAACAAGAGTAATCATTGCCAATGTTGGGTAAATAAATTAATAATTAATAATATTACACCAATATTTGAAATTATAGACGAATGTGAAGTAGAAAAGTTAGACTTCTATGAGCAATTCTATATATCACTTATAAAAAGTTGGGGGTTCGATTTAACAAATCTAACTTCTGGCGGGTTTAGAAATAAAGAGTTATCTGAAGAATCTAAATTAAAAATATCAAATTCATTAATCGGTAAAAAACAAAGTATATCTACAATAGAAAAAAGAAGTACCGCATCTAAAAAAACATGGAATAGTGAATATTTAAGAGAACTTAAAAGGGAACAATCTAAAAAATTAGTTTCAGAGGGCAAAATAGGGTTTAAAAAGGGGTGTACATCATTTAATAAAGGGAAGCCCTTTAGGGGCGATAAAAATAAAGTATCTAATTCCC
>CAIKLL010000213.1 GCA_903828265.1 uncultured Rickettsiales bacterium | reverse complement strand
ATGGTTGGTTTGGAGTAAGCGATATATGTTCTCTCTATCGTAGAGAGTAATTCTGTGGTATTTTGTCATTAGCAACACTGGCTTTGTATTTTTGAATGAATTCAAATATACAGTGTTGCGCTAGATTATTAAACTGGCCACTTTTACAAGAAGAGTATTTAAAAGATTTATTGGAAATGCTTATTTCATGTTTTAATGAAAGCAGTTTGACTAGTAAATCGCTTTTAACAAGGGCTATTAGTAAATATACAAAAGAAAGTAGCTTAATGTCTATTGTAATGGAATATTTAGACCCAGAAGAGTTGCCTTTGAATTTTTCAAAAAAACCAGAATATTTGATTAATTCTAGTTTAGGTAAAGCTAAATATTACTCGGAGCAATTAAAATATACCGATACAGCGGTTGTTTTATTAACCAAAATGCAGAAGGAGTATATCACGGCTAAAAAATTTGAAAGTTCTCTGTTTTCTAATATTTATCAAGCAATAGGAGACGTTTTTGAGGAATCTATAATTTCGATTATTAAAGAGTATGCATATTTATCATCTTCAGACACCTCATCTGTATCTTCGGGTTATAAGTACAATGAATCCGAGGAAAGTTATTATAACAAAATTTTACAAATCAATGCCAATATAAAATTTTTAACAAAAGCTCAAAACGCTATTAAATTTTGTTACTATTTGCGTACTTCTGGCAAAGTTAGTGAATTGCAGGAGTTTTTATTTAATCTGAACTTTATTAATATTGAACTATCGTTTTCTAATGGTTTTACAAAATTAATGGACGGAAAACTCAGTGCGGTTTTATTCATCGACCAAATGATAAAAGTTGCTACAAAGATTATAGGATTTTTTGATTTTAATACTGTAAAAAAATTGGGAACAGATGAACAGCTAAAAATTGCGGTAGTAAAAAAGATAGAAGATTACCTTGTTAAAGATTTATCTTTAGTAATAAAAAGCTTAGTAGGAAGAACCATAGAACAAGAACATTCATTACTCGATAGTTTAGGTTATTTTATTAATCATATAAGCTCCGAAGGAACAAAGAATATCAAAGTACCTGAGCTGTTAAATATGCTAATCAGGCTTGCCAATTATAACCCAACTGTTTCAAAACAGTTATTTAATACCAAAATTTTGGACGATTTAGTAAAAAGAGCATTATTTGACAAAGAGGATATTTCTAAAGTGCTTTACGATTTAGTGCGTTCAGGAAAAGCTGATATGGAAATTATTGATCAATTCTTAAAAGCAGGAGCATATATTAATTTTGTATACAATGGTAAGGGATATCTCCATTTAACAGCGAGCCAGTTAACAGCGGTTGGTAGGGAGCCACAGCTTAATTATAAGGAAGTATATGACATACCTCGTATTCAGCAGCACAAGATTGACCCTGATAAGCAGGATAAGCTGATTGAAACTGCTTTATTCCTTGTAGAGAAAGGAGCAGATATTAACCTAAAGAACAAAGATGGTAGCGGCTTTTTAACGAGCCTGTTTAGCAAATTACCCGGGGAACAGGGCAGATATTTGTATTTAATATTTCTTAGGGATGAAAATATACTTAAGCAGTTATCACTAGAAGATTGCGATGTATATGGCAGAAATCTGCTACATTTGTTATTTAGGGATATGTTCGACTTTTTTTATAGTAGTAGTAATAAAATTTACACTAAAAGGGCATTTGCTGATGTTACGCGTAAAATTATAGGACAAGAAAACCCAGAGCATGCACTTTATCTACAAGATAAAGAAAAAAATACACCATTACATTATTTGGCAGGGTCAATCACAGAAGAATTTTGGGATCTAAGAGATACTTTGGGTATTAGAGTTGAGTTTCGCGTAGGGCTTCCAAAATTTAAATTTGATTTATTAAATGTAAAAAATATATATGGAGAAACTCCTTTACATGCTGCATTTAGTAAAGCTAGCGATGCATGTGCTTTTTTCGATTTTGTTTTGTATCGTCTTTGCTCACCCATGCAATGGTATGATAATCCGGAAGTAAGTTTGCATGCTAAAAATATTAAAGGAATCAGTGTATTAGATATGGTAATTGATTCAGGTAGCCAAAGGATTGCTTCAGCAATAAATGCTTATTTGTCAAATATTATATATAAACTAGGTATAGATAGAGAAACAGGTATAAAAGAAGCTGATAAGCTATTTGTTTTTGATAAAGATAGTAATCTTGTTTCGGTTAATGTTGGGTTATTAGATGAGTACTTACCAAGTGAACTATCTCAAGGTAGTGAAATTGTTAAAACTATTTTACTGTCATATTTATATCAATCATCCCAGGAATACAATACTAGCTCATCCTGTTCTTCATTATCATCTTCATCTAGCAGTAGTATGCCGTCATATTCGATTTCGTCATCATCGTCTTCTTCCTCATCGTCCTCCTCAGGTAGTATGTCATATTCTTCCTCCTCTACATCATCTTCCTCTATATCTGAGGTTGTGCTTGGATCAGATGGAGAGGTAGTAACAATACCGGGAAGAGATACAAGAGCTGGTACTGAGCTTTTGTGGCATACAGTTCCCTCAAGTATAGACACAATTCCATTAGAGCAATTCTTATCAGGAGATAGTGACTCGATTTTGGATCATTAATATGTAAGGGCGTGATAGTAAAGATAAATTGTAACCTGAACTGTTGGGGGAATGGATTTATCCATTCCCCGTTAGGGTAAGATAAGGTAATTAATCTAGTATCATGCTTAATTCGAGCTTTATAGAGTAAATTTTCCTATATAACACTTGCGTAGCAGCTTAAATTAATATATATTTGGCAAGTCTATCATATTAGGGAGGGGGTGTAGCTCAGTTGGTTAGAGCATCTGCCTGTCACGCAGAAGGCCGCGGGTTCGAGTCCCGTCACTCCCGCCATATGTGAAAATTCTTAAAATTTTTCCTTTCTTACTAAGAAGCATTTGTTATTTAAACCTTTCGTAGCTAATATTTATAGCTACCCAAAATTCACTGGTTTTTCTATAAGCGGTTTCCTTAAAACTTAATGTTATTAAAAGTGATAAATTAATAAAAGTAGAGCAAGGTTTTGCCAGTAATATCTATCTTTCTGGCTTTAAAATTCCCTAGTTAATAAGATTTATCTTCATCATAATTCTTCTAATAGCTTTTCTTGTTGTAATTTTCGTTCTAACTGCTATAAAAATCTATAAGTTCTGGACATAATTTTGTTCTATAAGTTGTAGTTTGTTTTTATTAAGAGGCATGTTTGTGAATAAAGTAGTAAAGCTAATTTTTTTAACTGGTCTCTTATTTGTTTTTTCCTATGCTGCTGCCGATGAAAAAATTAATAAGATTGTGGTACATGGTAATCAAAGGATTCAAACCTCTACCATCCAAGAGTATATAGGTTTACATGAGGGGCAGCAGTTTTCTTTAGAAGCTCAAAACAAGGCTATTAAAAGTTTATACGCAACTTCATTATTTGAAGATGTGGT
>CAIKLL010000212.1 GCA_903828265.1 uncultured Rickettsiales bacterium | reverse complement strand
GGTTGGTTTGGAGTAAGCGATATATGTTCTCTCTATCGTAGAGAGTAATTCTGTGGTATTTTGTCATTAGCAACACTGGCTTTGTATTTTTGAATGAATTCAAATATACAGTGTTGCGCTAGATTATTAAACTGGCCATTATTTAATTAATATTTATATTTTAAAAATAGACAATTTTAAGGTCTAAATCATAGTTAATTAAAGGCATTCAACAGATTGTTCGTATAATTCCTTAATGGTAATTTTAGCAGCTATGTTGCCGATAGGCCCATAATAGTAGCTGTTCTCTTCTTTTGATTAAATTATGCAAAATTTGTTGATTATCACTATCGTAAGTCTGTGTAACTTTTAAAGTAAAAGCGCGAGCATAATCCGATATTAGTTTGCTATCTATTTTATCTGTCTTAGCCAGCCATCCTTTAGCTTTAGCATAATGTCTAACTTTATTTTGATGTACACAAGAAAAATTCAGACAATGCATTTTTAAGAAAGTTCTTAAAGCCTGCTCATAACCGCCAGTGGGTTCGAAGACAATGATTGCATTAGATAGAGAACCATAATGTTTATTTAAATAATTAATAAACTTATTGAAACCTGAGTTATTATTAGTAACTTCAAAAGATTCATTATTAATAGGGGAATAAATTTGTAAAGATCTTTTTCCAACATCTACTCCAATATAAGTTGTCATTATAAGCCTCATAAATTATTGTTAGAAAAGGATAGACTATATATTCATACGCAAGGTCTAGAAAGCCTTTTTCATCCGTCCATAGTTATTATCCGAAAGGATGGGTCTAAGTTGACTCACGAAGTCTTTTGCTTCAATCATAATCGCAGTGTACCCATCCTACCAAAAGAACAATTGATCATATTATCCTTATCTTGGCAACTTATTGTATGAATCATACACTTTGTGTAAGTTTTATTTTTTACTTTCCAATAAATCATATTTAAAATCCCCGCAAAGTATTTCAAATTGATTTAGCGCTAATGGCCAGTCTTTCAGGGGCATGGTCCATTTTTTTGCGGCATTTCTAAAGGCTAAAAATATTATTTTTTGAATTGATTTATCATCAGGGAAAACACCTTTATTTTTGATGATTTTTCTGATTTGACGATTTACCGATTCAATCACATTAGTAGTATATATGACCTTTCTAATTTCCGCAGGAAAGGCAAAAAACGGCACAATTCCTGACCAATTTCTTTGCCAGATATCAGAAATAACAGGATATTTATTATCCCATTTTATTCCAAATTGTTTTAGTTCAAAATGTGCCATTTCTTCCGTAGCAGCAGTATAAATCTTCTTTAAATCTCTAGTAACTTCTTTTAAATCCTTATACGAAACATATTTCACAGAATTCCTAACCATATGGACTATGCAGAGCTGCACTATAGTATTTGGAAAAATGCTGCCTATTGCCTCAGGAAAACCCTTTAATCCATCAACACAAGCAACGTAAATTTGTTCAACCCCTCTATTCTTAAGCTCTGTAATGATTTGCATCCAGAACTTGCTACCTTCATTCTTACCAATCCAAATACCAAGTAGCTCCTTTTTACCCTCTATGTTTACAGCAATTGCCAAGTATACGGCCTTGTTGATTACAATATTATTATCTCGGGATTTTACATGAATGCAGTCCAGATATAATATTGGGTAGATGCTATCAAGTGGCCGATTCTGCCATCTCGTTACCTCGTCAATAACCCCGTCAGTTATCGTTGAAATTAAATCTTTAGAAATTTCTGTCTGGTATATCTCTTCTAAATGTCCTTGAATCTAGCTCATGCTCATACCTCTAGCATAAAGGGAGATTACTTTATCATCGAAACCGTTGAACCTTCTAACACCTTTAGGTAATAATTGTGGGGTAAATTCTCCTTCTCGATCGCGAGGTACGTCTACTGTTAGCTGATTACCATTTTCGTCTATTTTATATCATAATACTAGTAGAAATTATAATATCATAGTAAGAAAATAAATGCTATAACAGTAATAACTATAGGAAGTTATATTATGAAAAGGACTCACGAAGAAATGTCAAAAAAAGAAGCGGAAGAAACAAATAGCCCGCAGTTACCCTTATCCGACAAAGGGAGTTTTAATGGTTTATCTTTTGTATCAGGATCTATAGCTGCTCGAGATGAAACATCTATGCGAATGGCTTTTGCAGGCCACAGAGGATTTGGAGTTAATCAAGTACAACGGCAAAGAGCTAATGATTTAGCATTTCCTGAAAATTCTCTTATCTCCTTGCAGAAAGTTATGGAATCTGGCGCTGATTTCATCGAGTTTGATTTATACCTATCTAGAGATGAACATCTAATGGTAATCCATGATGATGATTTAAGTATAAATACTCGCTACATTTTGCAAGAAGATGACAGGAACAAAATGCCTGATGGCGAAGGTGGATTTTTTCCTGTAGGTAGTAAAGTCTCTCTTAACAAAGGTTCTGCCTTGGTAAGCGGATGGGACGTAGTCGAACTAAAAAAACGTTTTGAAATTTTTAATGGAATTACACCTCCACACAATGTAAACCCTAACCTTTATAATAAAATTCCTGAATTTCACGAAGTCTTAGAACTAGTTTCAGCTGAAAATGCAAGGCGAGCAGGATTGGGCTTGCCAAGGGTTGGCCTGAATGTTGAGTTAAAAGGAGTTGGTACTGGAAAATTTGTACAAAAAGCTATCGAAGATTTTAATGCTAAATGCGTAAATGATGCTGATGAAATTCAACAAAATGAGATATTTTATATTTCTTTTTTAGATAGAGAGCTGGCAACAATTGCTGGTCTAATTTCAGGAAGTAAAGGTATACCAGTTCCTGATTCCAACTTAATATTGGGTGTGCCAACCGATGTTCAATACTCAAAAGTAGGTACGGCCTATGCAATTGAAGATGAGACTTTAAACCTAGTTGAGCTTGAACGATGTGTCGAAAATTTACATTATGCACTCCAAAAACTGCCTGACCGAGGAGGAAAAGGATTAAGTGGTGTTGATGTTTCAATGTGGGATGTTGGTGATGATTCAGTAAAATATTTTTGTGGCAGACTAGGAGTGCCAATTCATATTGCAGTTGTGCCATTTGGCTATGAGGATTTTGCACGTGATGAAGTTAGTTTGGCATTAATGAATATCGAGAAAATAGCTGCTGCTCAAGGTAAATATTTAGGCAGTAGCGTCACTATGATTATTAAAACAGATGATCCTGCACTTCTTAAAACGGTTCTAGAAGCACAAAGTAAGTCTAAGGCTTCTGAAATCTCAAGTGCTGAAATGATGAAATCTGGGAGAAAATCATCTGCAATGGGTAGTAGAAGTAAAGATGGTATTGGCCTATTTCCTAAACCTGGAACTAAAGGAGCTCAGGGAAAATTTAAGCAAGTTGACAATTCTTGGTGGGGCGATCAACAGCTCATACCAGCATTACAACACATAAATATAGGTCATGTCTTAGATCCTGTAGTCAATGAAACTGGGCTTGAGCTAGGACTGCGAGAAGCTATGCGACGTACTGAAAATAGTTTTATTATACCAATGAATGTAAATGTTGTAGAAGCAGCAATTAGCGAAAGAGACGCAAATCATTGGGTTGGTTTGCGTCTTGTTAGAAACGCTGATGATGGAAGATTTAATGTAGATTATGTTGACCCAATGGGAAGAGCAATTAATGGACGAGTTCGAGATTTAATTACAGAAACTTTAGGCGCTAATTTAGCTGCTGCTATTGCTGAACCTCTTGCCGGGAGAGCAATACAAGCAGTTCAAAAGATAGAGCATGGTGTAGCAGAAGAAAGAATTATACAATTCATAGGTAACACTAATGATTGTGGCCCTATGCTAGTATATGCAATGGATAGGCCTGAAAATAGAGGAGCTTTGCTAGATAGGGCATTAACAGGTGGAGAATCTAGAATCCTTGGGCAAAATATAAGGAACCATTTTGCCGGTGTTATCAGTGCAGCAGCAGTGCCTGAAGTAATTATAGGATCTGAGCTAGAGTCAAGTGTAATTAACGCAGCAAGAGAAATTGGTAGAAGTATAACAGAAGCAATTGATAGCGATCCTAAAAATCGTAAGCTGTCACACTCAACTATAAAAACGAATCATAAATCAAAAAATGATAGTATGGGCAGATAAAATATGACTATTTAACTTACTGCTTTTTTATGTTAAGATGAATATATTAATAATATGTTCGTTAATATTGAATATGTTCGTTAATATTGGATAGACTAAAAATAGAAAAAATAATAGGTAATAAAGGTGGCAAAATTTGGGTACTCAGATACAAACAAAGATAGCATTGGAGAGGGCGCTCATTCATTACTAAAGATAAAGAGAAAAATAGATGATGTAGTAAAATATATTTTTTATATTATCCCAGCTCAGCAAGAGGAGTTGTTTATCAAAATTCCAAAGTTAGTTGATACTTCACTTAATGCAAAAGCTTTTTATCAAATAGACGCTAGCCTTTACGATGCGAATCCAGCAAGCTACGATCATAATATTAATCAACGTTTTGATCACCTAACAGGACTTATGGGAGTTATTACTGATTCAACGCTTGAGTAAATTGAAATTTTGGTACTAATAATATTCTCTACAGATATCAAAGTTGAAATCAATCCAGTAGACTATTCAGTAAAAGTTATACATATACCGACAGGCACGATAGCTGAATACAAACGCTATAAGTCAGCTGTTAAAAACAAAATTGAAGCCTTATTGCTACTAGGATCCAAACCCTCTGAGTTAGAATCGAGAAATAACCCTCCCTATTAAAAACAGTTATTACTTAAGAACTGGATAATTACTAAGCACTATAAAGACCAGTGTTAAGAACAAGGGCATTCGGGACATCGGAATTAAAATTTGTTAACACATGGCCAGTTTAATAATCTAGCGCAACACTGTATATTTGAATTCATTCAAAAATACAAAGCCAGTGTTGCTAATGACAAAATACCACAGAATTACTCTCTACGATAGAGAGAACATATATCGCTTACTCCAAACCAACCAT
>CAIKLL010000211.1 GCA_903828265.1 uncultured Rickettsiales bacterium | reverse complement strand
CTATTAAAGGGAGTTTTCATAGAATTGTACGTTACAAGTTATTTATTATTTCCCTTCCAATTTATTCACGTAGTCTAGCGAACCAACTCTTACTCTGAGAGGTACTCGGGTCTTCTTTTCAAATTTCCATTCTTGTTTACATACAAAGCCTTGCTTAGCGCTTATAAAATCTGGCCTGATATAAACGATTGGTTTTTTGTCTTGATAGGGATATACTATTAACTTAACTGGTACTATTTTGGGGAATGGGATTTTTTGCTGCCCTAAACAGTAGTTAACAGAGATTAAGAATATGAAAGGCAAAAGTCGCATTTTCTATTAATTGATTTCAAGTTAATCTCTTTTATGCTCTAGATTATACTTCACTTCTATTTCAGTCTGTAATTCGGTAATTTATTTATCGAGCCGTGTGTATGAAAATTGAATTAAAAATAAATTGAGATCAAATCTCAAATTAATTAATCTATTATTATACTCAGCTAAAATCTTTTGGTCATAAGTCATTAGTTCAGCATCATCAGCAATAATTCGATTTTTTACGTCAATGTACTTTGTGCCATCAATTATTTTATAAACCATGTTTTTTACATTAGTCTTATACATAAATATTGTTTGGCTTTCAAACTCATTTAATTGAGCAATTAGCTGCCAATACTCGGTAATGAGTCTGCTCACATTTTTATCTCTGATTAAGCGCATTCCTCCCGATTTTAATTGAGAAGACGTTTTATCTATAAATGTCATAGGCCTATTACCACCTGTTTTTAAGCTGACTCGGTAAAATACTTTAATATTTTCAGGTGTCCATTTGTTTTTTGATAATAAGCTAATGGCGGTATCAAGGTTACTAATCTGAGTGGTGGTATATGCCCTTGCGGAATTAATTTCAATTTTATCCTTCGCTAAGTCTTCCATAAGACTTTCCATAAACTGAGTTTCTCGAAGTCCCTCTACATAGTGTTCTCTCTGATTCTCAGCAAAGAAGCCAAGTGTTACGGCAGCAAATAACATCACAAACTCAGTGACATATTCGGACCATTTTTTTTATGAGTGAGATGATGAGAATGATGGACTTCCATTATTTATTTTGTTTTTTTGAATACAAGTAGGACATGTTCCTACTTACCATTGCAGCAAACACAGAGAGGTGTGCCTGGCTTTCAAATATCGTTTAGTGACTTATCCCTGGTAGATCAGAGTTAGATATATCCCTATGTAGCTTCCATTTACCATTTTCCTTTTTCCAAAGCACAATGTATTTACCCTTGTCTAGTTGCGTGCCGTCTTTTGCTTTAATTACAATAAGACCCTCTTCTGTAATGTAATTCTCGTCACCCCAAACCTCAAGTGTGGTAAATTCCAAACCACTCATACCAACATTTATAAAGCTACCCCATAGCTTAATTAGGTTTTCTTTTCCTTTGACAGCTGGCATATTATTTAGCATCAAAGCCCCATCGGCACTATAAGCAGAGGCAAGTCCTACTGAATCACCCTTGGCCATGAAATCTGAAAGTTCACGATTGGCAGCTTCAACTTCTTTTTTGGCATTTTCCAAGTCGAATTTGGGAACTGGAGAAGTACATGCAATCAATGTGGCAGATACGATAAGACTAGTAAGAATTGTTTTCATTTTTATTGATTTTAATAAAATTGGTTATTAAGGCCATAAAGGTTAATAAAATATAGTAAATAAAAGCAAAAAGAACTGTACATTCAAACAAATTTAATCTGATGAAAAAAATCGTTTTTTCACTCATTTTTGGTAGCTTTTTTTCGTTTGTAAATGCCCAAAGTGCGAAGGTTGATTTTTCACAAAAGCCGCCAAACATTGACTCCCTTTTGCCAAAAATTGCAGCTGAAAAAAATGATAGTGCCCGCTATTACTTGGCAATGAGTGCACTAACAATTTCTGAAACAAATCCTGTAGAGGATATGCATAATTCAGAAATTATCCTTTTGCATGGACAAAAAAACAACGATTTAGTATGTCAAGTATTAGGCTATTGCTGTCTTTGCTATGACTATATCCAATTTGGAAACAAAATCAAAAGCCTAGAATTTGGTATCAAAGCAAATCAGGTAGCAGAGAAATCAAAAAATGACCGCCTGATAACTTTTGCCAAAGCAATGCTTGCGCTTACTTATTTAACAATGGGTGATTTTGAAAAAGCAGTTTCTTACAATATGGCAGCGATAGAGGCGGGATCTAAATATGAAACAGACATTATTTCAGTATGCGCAGTAAACGATATGGGTATTATTTATTTAGCGATGGGAAAAACAGATTCATCGCTTGTATATACCCAAAAGGCTTATGAGCTTGCCATTAAATCTAATATCACTTACTGGCTTACCTCAACGTATTTGCAATTTGGTAGTATCCACTCTGCTTTAAAAAATTCTAGTCTTGCATTAAACTATTGGAATTTAGCAGTAGAAGAAGCGAAAAGAATAGGTTCGCCAAAATTTGTTAGTACCGCCTATAATGCAATAGCGCAATTTTATTACAGTGCTAATCAAAAAGACTCAGCTAAACTATATGCCTCTAAAGCTATTAATAGCGTAGCCAATACGGCTTTTTATACCTTAAATGTAGAACCTGCAAAACTGCTATTAAATATTTACCGCAATTCTAATACTGATAGCGCCTTTAAATATTCTGAAATTTATAGAGCAGCAAATGATAGTTTATTTAATATTAGAACGCTACAGCAGGTCCAGTTAATGGCAGTAGAAGAGGAAGCACGAATCGCCGGGTTAAAACTCGAGGAAGAAAAAGAAGAAGAAGCACGGAAAGTAAACTTAGAGTATACGTTTATTGCACTGGGGATTATATCATTTTTGATGATATTTATTTTATTTAGCAGAAAGCATATTACTAATACGAATGTGATAAAGTTTTTAAGTGTTGTTTCTTTATTAATTGTTTTTGAGTTTATTAATTTATTGATTCACCCGCTTCTGGAGAAAATAACACACCACTCACCTCTTTTAATGTTACTAAGCTTAGTCGGACTGGCAGCCATAATAATTCCATTTCACCATAAACTAGAACATTGGGCTGTAAATAAGCTTATTGAAAATAATAAGCGAGCCCGGCTAGAAGCAGCAAAGCGAACCATAGAGCAATTAGAGGTGTAAAAAATATACTTACGCATTCTAAGAGTACGATGCTAATAAAGGTTCGATCAGGGAATTATGCAGCCCGTTAACCTCTTTAGTTTTAAATTCTAGTCACGAGGTCCAATATATATTCTAAGACCTGCATTGAAGTAAAATGCGCTTGTTGTCTTATTTGTTTCTGTAGCAATGCTATTTAT
>CAIKLL010000210.1 GCA_903828265.1 uncultured Rickettsiales bacterium | reverse complement strand
GATATAGAACAGAGAATGAATAATCAGCCCAGAAAATGCCTTGGTTACAGAACACCTACCGAGGTCTTTCATAATCGCAAATTGCAGTATGTTGCGCTAGATTATTGAATTCGCCCTTGATTCATAAACTTCCCCTTTATACCTTAAATTTTTTATTCATCATTTTCCCATCCTTACCTATCAACATTTCTTCAACAATGTCATCAGAAAAATCTATTTTTCCATCTTTTACAGCATACTCTAGGAAATTATATAAATTTTTTGCATATAATTTTGAAGCATCTGAGGCCACTCTTGTTGCCATAGCAGACCAGCCAATAATCTTAACTCCTTTCTTGCTTATGATTTTATCAATAACGGAATCTTCCACATTACCCCCAGTAGCAGTTGCTATATCAACTATAACGGAACCCAACTTCATTTTAGAAACCATATTTTTTGTAACAAGAATTGGCGCTTTCTTACCAGGAATTTGAGCAGTAGTAATAACTACGTCAAAATTAGCTATTATGCCAAGTAAAAATTCTTCCTGGATAGCAGCAAAATCCTTGGTTACTTCTTTTGCATATCCTGATTTATCTTCTCTATCTACTAATCCAGCAGCTGGATAAACAAATTTTGCATTCAAACTTTCTACCTGTTCCTTCGTTGCCGCCCTTACATCATAGGCAGATACCGCAGCTCCTAACCTTTTTGCAGTTGCAATTGCCTGCAATCCGGCCACTCCGACACCAATAACTAGTACTTTCGCCGGATTTACAGTTCCGGCCGCTGTCATCATCATAGGAAAAGCTCTATCATAGTAATAACATGCTTCTATTACTGCTCTATAACCGGCTAAATTACTTTGGGAAGATAAGACATCCATGCTTTGGGCTTTAGTAACCCTTGGCACTAACTCCATGGCTATAGTTGATAAATTTTTAGATACTGCTTTATCTATATATTCGCTATGGGTATGGGGGGAAAGCAAACCCACTATAGTAGCACCAGCTTTGGCTATATTTACTTCATTTAGCGTTTCCTCCATTGGAGAAGGTTGAACTTTTAAGATGATATCGGCATCAGAAATGATTTCGAGTGGCACTCCGGAGACCTTAGCTCCGGCTGCCATATATTCCTCGTCGGTAAAATTTGCCGCTACCCCTATAGATTTCTCAACAAAAACACTATAGCCCTTTTTCGTGTATAATCTAGCTACTTCGGGGGTAATTGCGGTCCTAGTTTCTCCTTTTGCCCTTTCTTTTAACGCAGCAACTTTAATTGTCATCTGTATTATTAATAAAAAATATTATTACTGTTTGAACTTATATTATGCATTCATTACTATGTAAAAACTTAAATCAAATGTACAGGACAATTTTCATGAATTATCTAATCTGTAAATCACATAAATCAACAAAACAGAGCTTTATTAATTTTATAATAATGCTATTAATAATATTTAAGCTCAAGTTTGCATTTGCTTCTTCAGAAAGAGAGATTGTAGAAAATATAAAATCTTATATTCAAAATATTCAATCGGTAGCTATTAATTTTGAGCAATCAGATACACAAGGAACGAAAGCTATGGGTATTCTAATTATAAATAAACCGTATAAATTTAGGGTAAATTACTTTAAACCATTTCCCTTGCTGATTGTAGGTAATAAAAACTATGTTTCTGTTTACGACTATGAAATGGAAAATTTAAGCAGGATTTCAGCGGAAGAAAATATTTTTAATTTTTTATTAATTGATCAGATAAATTTTGATAATCAATTCGAAGTTATTTCTGCTAAAGAAGAGAACGGATATTATAAATTAGAGTTAAGCCATTTAGATTCAGGTAAAATTAGTGAAATTTTTTTTAATAAAACTACCAAGAATATCGAAACAATGAAAATAGTTGAAGAAAATAACATAATTACATTGAATTTCAAAACAACAAAAAAAATTAGTAATATAAATAACAGATTATTCATTATGCAGGATCCGGATATTTTTGGTAAACCCGAATACTTGGATAAACAACATTTAGAAAAAAATTACCAGTAGGCCTAATACTTACCTCATATTATTTACCTCACTTTACAGAGAGGGAGGATATTTGACGTTTATCGTCTTAATATGGTAGACTCCCATTTCGTGAAATATATATTTCCTTGATATCTGAAAAATATAAATAGTAAAAAGAATAATGAGTTCCAAAACAAATACATATAAGCAAAACATTAAAGGCTGGATGTTTGTAGCTTGTGGCGGTATCTTTTACATGTATCAATTCCTGATCCGTGTTTCCCCAAATATCATGAATAACGAATTACTTAGCAATTTTGCAATTGAGGCGGCAGGACTTGGAGTGTTAATCGGAACTTATAATTGGTCTTACTCAGCCATGCAGATCCCTCTTGGTATTACTATAGATCGCTTTGGACCACGTTTATTCCTATGCCTAGCAGCAAGCCTTTGCGCATTATCATGTTTTATTTTTGGAAATACAACTAGCCCAATAATTGGGGGATGTGCAAGATTTTTAATGGGAATGGGATCAGCGTGCGGTTTAATCGGGACTATAAAACTGGGAACATTATGGCTTGAACCAAAACATATAGCAAAAGTTACAGGGTTGGTAATTCTTATGGGAACTGCTGGAGCTAGCCTTGGCGGTGTCCCTCTTGAGATTCTTCTAAACAAGGTAGGATTTAAAAATACTATGGAATTCTTAGGATGGATCGGCCTTGTAGTCTCCATAATTATTTATTTTTTTGTTAGCAATTATCCTCCTGTTGACCATCATGGAGAATTACCTGATATCTATGCTAATAATCATCCGTTTACCGATATTCTACTTTTACTTAAGACACCTCAGGCTTGGATATTAGCTGTCTATGGAATGTTGATGTATCTTCCAATTACCGTAATCGGAGTAGCGTGGGGGGTGTCATTTATAAGAACTACTTATCAGGTATCTGATACTAGTGCTGCTACTATAGTATCAACCATGTTTTTTGGTGCTGCTATTGGAAGCCCCTTTTTCGCTTATTTTTCAGATATAACTAAAAACAGACGTTTACCGATGTTTTGCGGTTCTCTTGTTACCACAATTGTCTGGTTTACCGTTATCATTTTCCCCGTTCCTTATTATCTCCTATACTTACTATTCTTTATTGGAGGTTTTGCCTATACAGCAAAATGCTTAAGTTTTGCCAGTATTTGTGAAACTATGCCTTTAAAAATGAGCGGAGTATCAATAGCTTTTGTCAATGCCGTAGTAATGTCCACTGGCACTATATTTTTGCCTGTTATTGGAGTTTTGATTGATTATCATAGTAATGGACAAACAGTACGTGATATACCGTGCTATAGCGGCGAAGATTACCGATTTGCTCTCGTTATTGTTCCGATCTCTCTCCTAATTTCTTTTATTATTGTTTTCTTTATGAAAGAAACTCATCCTGATCATAAATTACTGAAAGAATATGGGTCTTTTGCCACTAATGATATTGTTTAATAGCAT
>CAIKLL010000209.1 GCA_903828265.1 uncultured Rickettsiales bacterium | reverse complement strand
TGCTATCAAATAATCCCATAAAAACACCTCTAAAGCCTTATTTTGTATAGTTTTAGTCTAACAAAATGATAAAAAAATACGTATCTATTCACCGGGGTATAATTTAGCACAATTTTTTTAAATATTTTTCATTTTTTACTTGACATGGTTTTTATCGTTTTTTGAGATTTTTTACTGCAATACCACTCTCTTTAAAGCAAGCTATTTAAAGGCATTTAATGCCTTTTACAGCTACCAATATTTTATTTAATACAGCAACCCACATCAAAATTTATAAAACTTACTATTTCTTGCTTATAGGGCAAAATTTTTATTTTAAAAACATGTGCTATACTATATTCATAATGAATCGTATAACTTTTATGGATCTTAGTGAAGATAGAAAAGATTGATATATCAGAAACAATGTAAGCGTCTTGGGAAGCCGGTCTAGAAGAGATTAAATTTATATGCTATTTTTTTTACATAATAAAAAGAGTGGTATAGATAATGAAAATGAATAAAAAGATCTCATCTGAACGAAAGGCTTTGATACTAGAAGAAGCGTCTCTAAGAAGTTGCTCAATATCAGAACTTGCTAAGGCTCATGGTGTAACGCGAGGCACAATATATACTTGGATCAAAGAAAACAAAAACCCCCAACCCAGAAAAGCGAATACTAAATCTTTATCTTCAGCGATTGCTAAGAATAGCTTTGTCGAAGTAGCTTTGGTTGATAACAAAAATCATCGAAGCTCTAATTTGCAAAAAGCCTCTCTCATATTTAACGATTTTTCTTTGATAATTGAGGGCAGTATAGGTGCAACAAGATTGCTAAGAATCCTTAAAAACTTAGAGAAAATATGCTAAATCCAGGATCCAATACTAAAATCTATTTATGTACTGGCTTTACAGATATGCGGAAAGGTATTAACGGTTTGTCATTGTTAGCTCAAGATATTTTATCTAACCAATTTAGTTCAGGAGCAATGTTTGTTTTTCGTGGTAAAAGTGCAACTAGAATCAAGGTATTATGGTGGGATAGTCAGGGTTTTTGTCTATTTTACAAGTGTTTAGATAGCGGAAAATTCCCTTGGTTAAATGCTGAAGATAAGGGATCTGTTGGTATCACACGAGCTCAATTATCTATGTTACTGGAGGGTATCGACTGGAGGAATCCTAAGTGGTCCAAACCTCCTGAATATGCTGGTTAAATCGGAGTATTTTATTTGATTATTTAACCTTAAAGCCTTGTATTTCCTTAGGTTTAGTGCTATTATTTCTTTATGAAATTAGATATAAATAACTTACCTTCTGGCGATGAATTTACTCACCAAATTATCATTGATTTGATGAGTGAAGTCATGTCCCTAACAGATAAAAATATATCCCTTGAAGATCAATTGACTCATCTTCAAGAGCAGTTAACTTTGCTTAAGAAGCAGCGCTTTGGTAAATCCTCTGAAAAGCTAGATAGTCAAATAGCTGAACTTGAAGCTAAAATAGAAGAATGTGAATTATTAGAAGCAGCTTCTGATCAAGCCCGTGAAGATAAGCAAGACTCAACCTCAACAGAAGAAAAACCAAAAAACATTCCTAAACGCCAAAAACTACCTGAGCATTTAGAGCGTATCGATGAAGTATTAAACCCAGATCCTATATGCCCTGACTGTGGCGGTGAGAGCTTCCGCAAGATTGCTGACGATATATCTGAGAGCTTAGAATATATACCAGCATCATTTAAAGTGATTCGTCATATAAGACCTCGCTGCGCATGTATCAATTGCGAGAAAATAGTTCAAGCTTATCCAGCATCTAAGCC
>CAIKLL010000208.1 GCA_903828265.1 uncultured Rickettsiales bacterium | reverse complement strand
TATGGGCATGATTGTGAATAATATTAAATATCCGGTTTCGTATGGGTATTGTGTTTCGGATGATGAAATGCATTTGGAAGTGGCAATTCAAAACCTAAGAGATCAGGTTGAAGCATTGAAGCGGCAAATTTCTAATTTAGAAGCCGGGTTAAATCTATTTATTAATACTTTAAACAACGATTAGGAGGCCTTATATGATGGATATACGCAAGGTTATAGATCACTTTATGATTAACTATTCCCCAGGGGATATGGTTAGTATGGAGAAAGTAGTAGAAGATTTAAAGCAATTAAGCTTTGATTTATATTTAACAAACGAAGGGGAAGACGAAGATGAATATGAAAACGCTTAACGATATAAAGAGTCTTTTAAATGAGGTATCAGATCGTTTAAAAGATGCGGAAAAAGAAATTACTTTTAAAGATAATCAGAACCATGTATCTTATTTTGAAGGATATGTTTCAGGATTAGCTTGGGTTGAATATATACTAGGGTCTCTTGTAGAGGATATAGAGAAAGACACTGTTTCTGTAGAGAACTTGTTTGAAACAAAGGCGGATAATGAAGAAATATAAATGGGTAAAAGAAAAACCTGAAGAGTTTATATATTATTGGTGTAAAGAGAAAGGTTGGACTTTAAAACCACACTTAGAAGAACATTGGGTTATTAGAGAGGATAATGATGTTTATAGATAAATGGGATATGAATAACGAATTGGGGTTGGAAGCTAAGGTATCTAAAGTTAGAGAACTTATTGATATTTGTAATTTGGGGATTGAAACAACTGAAAAACAAATAAAAGAACTAATGGAAAGATACGACCATAACAAAGCAATGCTCCAAATGTTAGATAAGAAAGCAGATGAATTAACTAAAGTTTATTTAAATTTAAATGACCAACTAAACAAACTATTAAAACAAACAGACCTACAAGAACTAAACGAAGAAGAACAAATACTTAAAGCAGAAGCCAAACTAGCAGCAGAAGAAGACGAATGGTGGAACGCAATCAAATAACAATACACCTAAGCAAAACCAAAAAATAGGTAGAGTTAGAGAGAGAGATGCTCCAATTCTATTGTGTATATATATATTATGGTGGAGTACGTTAAAAATAAATAAAAGAATAAATTGAAGTAATTGTTTTTTTAAGTTAGGTGTGATATATCACCGGTATATCACCGCTTTGATGCGCTTTTTAGTGCCTAAATGCCCAAGAATAAGCATAAATAAATGCTTGTTTTTGGGCATTTTTTTGTCTTTTTTTGAGTAAATATTTAATTAATCAATAAAAAAACACATTATTTAACGAAAAAAGTGATTAAAAAAAACACTCATATCAAGAGAGCCTATTTAAGTCCCCTTATGTCAATATTTGGGGCTATTTTAAGTATAAAAGAATCTAATTAACTCTAACACCCCCTCTATCTATCTCTATCTAGGGAAATATAACATAAATTATAAACCCCGTTATTTTATGGGCCAGTTTATGAAAAATTATTGGCGGCGATAGATTCTTTAATTATCCTAGGCAATAATCAGAGATATAGTTCATTAGTTACATCTATGTAATTCGTTACAATTAGAGAGACATATAAAAGCCGTAACCCCGGCACAAAACCAAATACAAATTATTAAATTAATCAAAACTATAT
>CAIKLL010000207.1 GCA_903828265.1 uncultured Rickettsiales bacterium | reverse complement strand
TCCCTAATATAGATTTTTTTAAAGCGCCGTTTGATGGTTTTCAAGCGGGTTCTATAAAAATTGATTTAAGCAAAGAGTTTATGGCATGGAGATCACTAAATTCAATTCCTGCTACGCCATACAATACTGATTCAGTTGAATATATGGAAGATTGTAAGGATTGCAAAATCAATGAAACTAATAAAGAGGATATTAAAAACAATCTAGAGTCTGCTTATTACTTTGTCTATAAAGGCGGTAAAAAAGATAAATTAGGTAGCAATTCAAATGAAGATCATTGTAAGGATAATAAATTTGATACAGCAACGACTTCAGGTAATGCTAACTGGGTAAAAGTAATTGTTAGTAATCAATCTAGTAAAAAAAATATCGATGAAAGAATTAATTTTGCTAATTGGTTTAGCTACTATCGCACTAGAATATTAATGACTAAAAGTGTTGTGGGTTATGTATTTTCAGCACTAGATAATAACTATAGGGTTGGCTTCTCAGCAATAAGTTATTCAGGCGTACAGCCTATGAGAAATTCTAGAAGTAATTCTTTTTTAAATATAGTTGATTTTAATAGTGAGCAAAAAGCTCAGTTCTATACAAAAATTTATAACACTTTTCCAGGTGGTACGACTCCCTTACGTGCTGCTTTATCAAAAGCCGGTCAAATATACGCCGGACGATTGATTAGTAGTGAAAATGATCCTGTGCAGTTTTCATGTCAAAAAAACGTCAGCATTCTTTTTACAGATGGTTATTGGACTACTTCGGGAGAGACGAGTACTTATGGTCCGTTTCAAATCGATGGTAGAACCGAGGTGGGTAATCAAGATAAGGACTTACCCGCACCTAAAGGTGAAGGGCCTACAGTATGGAGTAATAGCTTGGCCGATGTGGCAGCTTATTATTATGAAACAGACTTACGCACACTTGACTTAAATAACTGTCGTGGCGATAGAAATGTCTGTGAAAATAATGTGCCCCTAGCAAAAGATGGAACTGGTAAAAATTTTCAAAATATGATTACCCATACTGTGGGTTTGGGCGCTAAAGGTCTACTGAATTATCAAGATAATTATGAGACTGCTCTAAGTGGTGATTTTTATGAGATTAAAAATAAAATAAGGGGTTGGCCAGCTCCTACTGATAAAAATGATCAAGCGAAAATTGATGATCTTTGGCATGCGGCAGTAAATAGCGGAGGCAAATATTTTTACGTGAATGACAATAAAAATTTAATACAAAAACTTAGTGAGACTTTAACCGTTATTCAAGCCAAAGAGGGTACCGCTGCAGCGGCTGCGAGTAGTTCTCAAGAGCCCGTGCAGCGGAATAATATGGTCTATATAAGTAGTTATCGTAGCTTGGCTTGGGATGGTGATATAGAAGCAAGAGACATTACCTTATCATCCGTAGGTATTAATGCAGAATTAAAATGGTCAGCACAAAATGAATTAGACAAAGTAGTTGCTAAGTCAGTAGATGATAGAAAAATTTATTATTTTTCTAAAAATGGTTCTCAAAAATTAAAAGAATTT
>CAIKLL010000206.1 GCA_903828265.1 uncultured Rickettsiales bacterium | reverse complement strand
CTGATAAATAAAGATTCTAAACTTTCATGATGTTGATAATGAAGATGAAGGCGTTCGATAAAATAAAGCAAATCGGTTGCATTAAAAGTTCTATGAGCAAATTGCAACATCTTTTTTAAGTCCTGATCTGTATGGTGTAATATAAAAGTATGTGGATCGTTGTCCATCCAATCTAATAGCTTATTGCAACTATTAATAATACTTTTTCTATTGCCCCATGCTAACACTGCGGCAAATAACCCAGCAATTTCTATGTCTTGTTTTTTACTAAACCGATGTGGTATAGCTATTGGATCTGCAGCAATAAAATCAATCTGATTATAGAGTTTAACCCGATTGTCTAACAAGGCTTTTAACTGATCATCAGCATGCTGCATTAAAATATCCCTAAAAATTTGTTTCTTAAAACACGCACTTTTAGCATTCTTACATCTTCATAAGGCCTATCAGCAGCATTTCTTGAACGCATAGCAATAGTATCTACTACGTTCATACCTTTTATTACTTCTCCAAATACCGTATAGTTGCCGTCTAAAAAAGGAGTGCCTCCAAGTGTAGTATATACTTTTCTTTGAGCTGCAGTAAATACTCGGTTTGTTTTACTACTAATGGTATTGAGCTGCTCTTCTGTAACTACTTTTCCTACCACTATATAAAATTGACAAGCACTCGATTTTTTTTCAGGATTATTGTCTCTTGCCATACCTAATGCCCCTCTTTTATGATAATTAACTGCATTAATTTCTGCAGGTACTAAATAGCTCAAATCACCATCACCTAATTGTTTTTCAGGACCAGCATGTTTAGAATCCGGATCGCCTCCTTGAATAACAAAAGAAGGGATTACTCTGTGGAATAAAGTGCTGTCAAAATAATGTTCACGACTTAGCTTTAACAAATTTGCTGAATGCAAGGGCGTATTATCATAGAGTTTTAAAATGATAACCCCATAATTGGTCTCTATTTTTATAGTTTTCTTTTTTGCAAAAGCGGAAACCATACATAAGCTGCAAATTAGTATTAGAAGGATATGGCGCATAGAATAATTTTTGAAAACAATATTACATATTTTAGTTTAAAAAGGATATAGATTACCACCTAATTCTCGGTTTAGTTTATGGGTATTATTGTATCTTTGCCCCTCTTATGAATTTGCAAACCCTTCAAGGGATTTATCAAAATGACATCCATGTAAAACAAATGGTGGCAGGCCTTTCTGTGCCTAATGAACCATTTCGATTAAGTATAGAAAATAGCAGGGGTAGTTCCTTTAGTTTTATTTTTACAGCCGTATGGCAAGCCTACGAGGGCAATCATGTAGTAATAGCCAATGATAGAGAAGAAGCAGCTTATTTACATAATGATATAGAGCATCTATCTCATGCTTTAGATATTTGTTATTTTCCAGATTCGTACAAAAGAGCTGGCAATTTTCATGAGTTGAACAGTAGTCATGTAATGCTCAGAACCGAAGCACTTACAAAATTTAGTCATCCACAAACGCGTAAAAAAGTACTGGTTACCTACCCAGAAGCCTTGTTTGAGAAAGTGGTAGATCCTTCTACTTTATCTAAAAATATGATACCCATAAAAGTGGGACAATCTTTAGATTTATTACAGCTTTTTGAGCGCTTAG
>CAIKLL010000205.1 GCA_903828265.1 uncultured Rickettsiales bacterium | reverse complement strand
AGCTTTTATATAGTGAATGTTTCATTGAAGAGCCGTGTGCGGGAAAATCGCAAGCACGGTTCTGCAGGGGAAGTCATAGCAGCATCTCTGAATTTCAGAATAACTTAAATAAAGAGTAAATGTTATGATTTCTACCAGACTTAAATTGGTTTTACCCGACCCTATTGAACCTGAAACCAAGAAATTCATTGTTTCCATATCCTTAACTAAGGGCATATCACCAATTTTAAGATCGCTTGCGATATTATCCTTAACAAGAATTCTTGCAACTTCCTTGGCAGTTAGTACTTTATTTGCTCCGTCTTTTGTTTTCTCTGCTTTTAAATCTTTGCCGAATTTACTCCACAAGAAAAAAATCAGAATAAAAACAAGTTTTGTAATTACAACTCCCCAGATAAGTACTTTAAGTATTAGATTCATACCGTTAGTATTAGCGGTTTTGAAAATCGACGATCGCATAATTTTTCTAGGATCTGCATTGGTAACCAGAATTCCTGATCCGGTTTTAGCGTCAATAAAAGTAATATGGTTTGGAGTATTACCGATACCTGCACGTATTCCATTGATTATTCCGTCAAAACTATCAGCAAGCACTGCTTTACGATAAGAGAAAAAACCTTGCAAGTCTAATTCCATAAGTTCCCTCTTATTTATATATGCCGCAAGCAGTACTCCGAGTAAAAAAGCAATATGTATGGTTCTAGTAAATACTTGCCAGAACATCCTGACTTTATGTAGAAATACTTGCCCACCGCCAATGAAATTATTAAACACTAGCTTGCTCTTTTTAATCTGTTTATTTCAGACTGTTCCTTTCTTGAAAACCAGTTCTCTATATACTTTTTGGCTAATTCGCTATTATTTACAATAATAACGTTTTCGGTATTTCTGATATCTGCAGAGGTAGTAAAGTTAAAACTACCGGTAATAACTTTCTGTTTATCAATAATGATTATTTTGTTATGAGCAATACCTGAAACGCTGTCTATATCTACCTCGATACCGGCCTCTCTTAAATTCCTCATCTTTGAATGTTTTGCGCCGATATTGCTTTTATCGAGTAATACTCTAACTTTTACTCCTCGATTATGAGCGTTAATAAGTGCTTTTGCTATTTCTCCAGAGGTAAAGCCATAAGCCTGCACATATATAGAATCCTGTGCCTTGGATATCTGGGTAGCTATAACTGTGCCGCATCCCGCAGGAGGAGTAAAACATGTACTCACTTCGTCTGAACCGATTAATATATGATCTAATTCTCTTTTAACCGGAAGTGTGCCCTTGTTATCAAAAAACTTCAGTATATCTTCGTTGTTGCCGGTATATCCTACGGCAACACCAAATAAAAATGATACTGCTACGATTTTAAATAAATTACGGTATTTTCTTTTTGACATAATCCTATCCTTATTAACTATCAGCAAAAATTATTAGCTTAGTATAATCACCCATATCTGCGCTACGTAGGGCTTTTAAATATTGATCTCTAAAAGCCGAATCTTCAACTAGGTTATTCTTTCCCCAACTAAACCTTGGTTCATCTTTATTTATTAGATAAAGATCGGCAAACAATCTTGAAAATCTACCGTTCCCGTTTGGGAAAGGATGAATAAAAACTAGCCTATGATGCAGCCTTACTGCTATTTCTCTTACTGGGAAAGTAGAGTTATCTTGCCAAAAAATTACATCATCCATCAATATCTTAAGTTCTTGCATGATATAAACACTGCTTACACCGATATTGGTTTGTCTTTGTCTAAATTTGCCAGCCCAAGTCCAGGTATCGCAGAACATTCTATTATGCAGCTTTTTGACATATTCAATAGAAAGCAGATTTTTAATTTTTCGGTTTTTAGCCCATATTTCTGCTCTGGCAATATTATATTGCTCCCATTCGTCAAGTTGATGCTGTTTTGTCAAATGTTTGGGAATTAAATTGTGAACCTCATCAGGTGAAAGAGGAGTAGCACCTTTTGTATATGTAAACTGCATTATTTATCCCAGATATGTTTTATATTATTTTTCAGCAATTCCTCTCTTAAAAAGTGGATTTGTTCTTTCATCAATTCTATCGATATTTTTTGATCTTCTAAAGCCATATGGTGCGAAGTTTGCTGAAGCTGGATTTTAGCTTTGTCTTCTGCAACTTTTTCAATAAACTCTATCATTCCGTCATTTGGCACGATTGCATAAACTAGTCTGCAATTCATTGCCTGCGCAATTTTTTCTAAAGTAGCAAGAGTGGTTCTACCTTCAATTTCATCAGATTCTATCCTGATAATTCTTTCGCTGCTTACATTACAGCGTTTTCCAAGTTGTCTGGTGTTCATACCTAGAGTTTCTCTTATGGTTTTAACCCAGCCAATCTCAGGACGGCTTAATTTTGAAAGCCCCTTTAGCTGATTTTCTATTTGTTTAGCCCGCATTTTCCTTAATGACCAATCCATGATATTTAACTAATTACTTATTAATAATATATATGTTAGTATAACATAATTTATTTATAATGTATATATTAGT
>CAIKLL010000204.1 GCA_903828265.1 uncultured Rickettsiales bacterium | reverse complement strand
TGGTTGGTTTGGAGTAAGCGATATATGTTCTCTCTATCGTAGAGAGTAATTCTGTGGTATTTTGTCATTAGCAACACTGGCTTTGTATTTTTGAATGAATTCAAATATACAGTGTTGCGCTAGATTATTAAACTGGCCGTTTTTAGCTAAACAACCATTCGGCATCTCAAATAAATACAATAATTGTTAATACTTAAAGCAGTAGCATTATAATGCCTTATACAACTTTAAGTTTTTGCTAAGTTATATAATGACGCACTTAAAAATTTCTTTTACAAAAAACAAACAATGTTTTATGTTAAGTACGTTTTAACTATAAGTTATATGAGCAAAAAGAAGTATATAATTAGATCGGAACTTTTAAAAGAGGAATATTTATTTTGTTGGGATTTTGATAATACTATAATAAACGGCAATTCCCACGATTTTTTTGATACTATGAATATTAAGGGATCAGCACCTAAAGAATTAATAAATAAGTTTTTAGCGGATCCTGCCACCGGTTTAAGAAACCCTCTTAAACTATTATCTGCCATACGCATGACCTTAAAACACGGGCATAAAATAGCTATTACCACTTTATCAGAATATCCGGAAGTAATAGAGCCGGCTTTACAAAAGCTAGGCCTTACTGAAGATGAAATTAACAAAGTTAAAATTATTGCGGGACCTTCATCTACTCTTTACCCTGGTAAGTTAAAACATATTAGAAAAGCCATGGATCATTTTGGAGTAACAACAAAACAATCGGTATATTTAATTGATGATAATAAGGAAAATTGTTCCCTTGCTAAAAAAAACGGATATGGGGCGATTAGAGCAGAAACCGCCGACTCAGTAGATATCTAGCAGAAATTCATGAACTTATTATGATCAATTCAACTACTGATGAATTTATCCGAGATAAACTAATTGATCAAGAAGTAGGTGGTTTAACAGCCCTTAAAACATATACCGGGACACAAAAAATTGATAGTAGTAGTTTTTTTCCTTCACCTAAACCTTCTTCTTTTCAGGAAAAACCATTAAAGAATAGTTCATTGCGTAAAAAATTATGTTTTGAGCCAGAGGAAAACATTCTATCTTCTAAGTCCTCTTTAGATGATACTTTGACTAAGTCCTTATATTTACCCGCTTCGGAAAATTCTCTACTAGAAGGTACTCCGGTAGAAATATCAGGAGAACATCTTATCTTCTCTACATCTGAATCTAATGACTAGTTTTACCTAATAATTTTTTAAAGTGTATTATAAGTAAAAGTAGAAAATATATAAACCCTCCAGATAATATAATGGAAGCAGCAAAAGGTAGATCTAAGTAAAAAGACGATATTGCTCCTATAAAATTCATCATTAAAGAAGAAAGAATAGCAAAGCCGATCATTAAAACCGGCGACTTTGCAACTATTCTGGCTATCATTGCCGGAATTACTATTACACTGGTAACAAGTAACGCTCCAACAATCTTAATAGTTGATAGCACTGCAAAAGTTAGAACCGCTAGAAAAGTTAGTTCAAGAAATTTAACCTGCACTCCCCTTGATTCCGCAATATCCTTACTTAAAATCATCAAAACAAGGCCTTTATACGAAGAGAGAAAAAATATTAAAACCGCTACAAGAATAAAAAATAATAATTTGATATCTTCCATACTAGCTGAAATAATATCACCTACTAGATATTTAGTAACATTAACCTGCCCAGGATAAGAATAAGCTAGCACTAAGCTTAATGATATCATTATACTCGTAGTTAAACCGATTGCTGCACTATTACCCGAATTATTCCTTAATTTAAAGATCGTAAAAGCAAATAGACTACTGCTAAGCAACCCAGAATAGAAAACCGGTAATCCTGACATCCCACTTAGGATACCTGCAAACATACTGGCATGTGCGAGTCCATCCCCAAAATATACATATCTTTTCCATAAAACAAGACAGCCCAGAGGTGCAAAAATAAAGCCAATCAAAATTGAGACACTAATTATTATAAACATTGATAGTTAAATATGTAGTCAATTAATGGTTATGAACATGATCATGCGAATGAACATAGAACCCTATTTCT
Source organism: uncultured Rickettsiales bacterium (assembly GCA_903828265.1). Classification (GTDB taxonomy): domain Bacteria; phylum Pseudomonadota; class Alphaproteobacteria; order Rickettsiales; family Rickettsiaceae; genus Megaera. The sequence goes on along the minus strand of CAIKLL010000204.1, from coordinate 21,243 downwards.
GATAGAGCATTTTTAAAGTCTAAATTATTGCTAGCCTCATTTGGTTTACCTATACAGCAGACGTGGCCATTAATGCAAATTACTTGATCAGAATTTTTCATTACTGTAAACAAGTCATGTGAGATCAAAAAAACTGTTAAACCTGTTGTTTCTTTTATTTGCTTAAGCAACTTATAGAACTCCTGTTGACTCGTAACATCAAGGTATTGGGTGGGTTCGTCCAGAATAACTAAATCCGGTTGATTCATAAGTGTTCCGGCTAGTACAAGTTTTTGTAACTGCCCACCTGATAATTCAGAAATATCGACTTTTCTTATATTATTGAGATCAGCAAAATTTATCAGTTCGGAAACTTCTTTACCAATTCTACCGGGAGCTAGAATATCAATTAAAGATCCCGCATTCAAAGGCATATTAAAGTTGAAATCCAGTTTCTGGGGAGCATAACCAATTTTCAAATTATCCTTTACCTTTATTTGTCCTTGGGTAGATTTTTCAAGTCCTAGGATCATCTTTGCAATAGTGGTTTTTCCTGCCCCATTTTGGCCAATTAATGTAGTTATTTCTCTTGGATTTAATTTAAAACTGACATTATCCACCAAAAGTTTTGAGCCGAAACATTTACTAACTGAACAAAACTCTACAACCGGAGACATGATTTTCCTAAAAGTAATAATATAAGAATTTGAGTTTACTAGTACGATAAATAAATATAGCTAAAAAAGATATAAGTACACAGACTTGGGTTAGATTACATATTATAGTTCCAATCCAAGTCTATTTGTTAAATTCAGGTTTAAATTGACGTATTATTGATTTCTTTAAACCAATAATACGCTATTTAACGATTTCCCAGTTACCGTCCGGTTTACGACATGCTTTACCATAGGCTTTTTTCCTTTCTCCGCCTATTACTACTTCTTGGGTATATTCACGGCAGTAACCTTGTTCGGTTTTTAATGTATTGGTAGGAGTAATATATCCATAGTTTCCACTATCAGGATTGCGCCATTCAACACTACTACCGGATGGAGAATATTCAAGAGCTTGCCTTGAGCTTTTTTCGAGTAATGCACGATCATACTCGTCCATAGACTTACCAACCTGCCCACCTATTAAGGCACCTGCCAAAGCTCCAACTCCTGTAGCAATTAGTTTTCCTTCTCCTCCCCCGAACTGGGAGCCCAGTAACCCTCCGGCAAGCCCACCTATTAATGTACCACCACTTTGCTTATTCATCTGTCCGCTACAAGCATTTAACATAAAAACAGAAGCAACAAGAATAAGGACGTTTGAGATTATTTTCACATAACTTTTCATATATTAATAACTCACTTTTTTGGTTTCAAGATTAATTTTGACTTTAAATAATTAGACATTAAGATAAATTATAAACTGACCAGTATGATATATGTTCATAATTTTTATTGCAATTAAAAAATACAGATATGGCTATAGAGAGAAATAATAGGCTAATTAAGATTGCCTCTTATGCATCGGTAACAACGGCTGTAGTTATTATGCTTGCTAAAAGCTATGCTTGGCTGGCTACCGAATCCCAGTCGATCCTAGCCTCGCTTATAGACTCCCTGCTTGATATCTCTTCTTCGGCAATAAATTTAATAGCTATTAGATTCTCTTTGCTGCCGGCAGATGAAAATCATAGATTCGGGCATGAAAAGTTTCAGGATCTAGCCATTTTTTCCCAATCAATGTTTTTCTTTGCTTCATGTTTATTTACTCTTTTTTCTTCCTCAAAAGCTTTATTTTCTGGCCCTGAACTCGTAAATTTAGAACTCGGAACTAATATCATGTATTTTTGCGTGTTTTTAACATTTGTTCTGGTATGTTTTCAATCTTATGTTGTCAGTAAAACAAAATCAAAAATTATAAGTGCCGATAAACTCCATTATTTTTCAGATTTTATCACTAATATTGCCGTTATCATTTCGATTTACTTAAGCACAACCTTTTGGTATCTAGATGCACTAGCAGGGATCGGTATTTCCTTATATGTTATGTATGCATCATATAGGTTATTCCGTGAAGCAATCCGCAACTTAGCAGATGAAGAATTCCCGCAAATAGAAAAAGATAAAATTTTGAGTATTATTTCTAATTACCATCCGGCAAAAGGCGTCCATGAATTGAAAACAAGATATGCTGCAAGTAAGCCATTCATTCAATTTCACTTAGAGCTTGATGGTAATATTACTTTGTATAAAGCTCATGAAATGGCTGATAAATTAATGAAAGATTTACTGGAAGAATTTCCGGAAGCAGAAATTACTATACATCAGGATCCAGCAGGACTGGAACAAGACGTAAACTATCGTGAAAAAATATAATTTCGAAAATAAGTTCATGCAATTGGCATTTGACCAAGCCAAAAAAGCTTTTGAAGAAGATGAGGTTCCGGTCGGCTGTGTGATAGTATACAATAATGGCAATAATATTGTCGCCAGTACTAGAAATCTTATGCAACAAACTAAAAACCCCAATTCTCACGCTGAAATTTTAGCCATTAACCTTGCATGCTTAGAATTAGGTAATAAAAATTTATCTGATTGCGATATATACATTACATTAGAACCATGTACTATGTGCGCCGCTGCCATCGCTAATGCAAGACTCCGAAGAATATATTACGCTGCTGCCGACACAAAACAAGGAGCAGTAGAAAATGGTGTAAGATTTTTTAATTCCTCATCCTGTTTCCATAGGCCGGAAATATATACCGGTATACTTGAAGAGGAATCAGTCAATTTAATGCAAAACTTCTTTAATAGAATTAGGAACCGCAGCTAAAGCAAGGTTTTATTTAAGTAGATCAATATAGTCACATGAAATACAAATCTATAATACCTTATCGTTAGTGCCGAACAATAAATTAACCGAAATTGCTAGCGTAAGTTTTCTTGATTAATTTTGGTTTTTTCGGTTCTATTACTTCAAAATCGTAGTTCTTCTTTCTAGCGAATTCTATTGCTTTTTCCAAAGTAGGAAATTTTATTTTTATTTCATTAGCCATATCATTAGAAGAAGTACGTCCTATTAGCGATTCTTTGAATTTGCTACCAGGTTTTTCTATAAATTCCATCAACCAATTTCCCGAGCCGTGTCCAGATTGGGTAGATGATCTAGCAGGTACATAAATTCTAACTTGCATATAAAGAATAAATAATGTTTAATTGGCACAAAATAATATTAATTGAGATTTATGACTAAATCTATCGAAAAAATGAGTTTTGAAGAAGCTTTAGCCGAACTTGAGGAGATAGTAAATAAGATCGATACCGGTCAAGAAAGTCTGGCTGACGCAGTTGCTAGTTTTGAAAAAGGAGTTGCACTTAAAAAGCATTGTGAAAAAATGCTAAAAGAAGCCAAGTTAAAGATAGAAAAAGTCACTATCACTGCTGAAAATAAAATTGAATTTACCGAAGTCGAAGTTTAAGTGAGTAAATGAATAATTTAAAAAAACCAGTAATAGGGATTATTCTTGATCTCAACACCGATTCTAGTAAATATTCTTACGCACCATTACCGTGGTATGCTCTTAGAGCTTGTTATTCCCAAAATGTTGAAAAAGCAGGAGGAATACCAGTTATGCTTCCTTATAACCAGGATATTGACGCCACACTAGAGCTTATTGATGGGCTTCTTATACCCGGTTGTGATGAAGATATTCATCCTAGGTTTTATGGCCGCAAAATTTTATCGGATAAAGTCAAAACCAAAGATATTAGAGCTGAATATGAATTAGAGATCACTAGAAAAGCTCTTAACAGAAATATGCCTGTATTTGGAATTTGCAACGGTTTGCAATTAATTAACATCCTCTTTGGAGGAACTCTGATACAACATATTCCTGATCACTTAAATAGCGAGTTGAATCATGAACAACCGCCACCTAAAAATATTCCTACTCACCCTATCATTCTCGAAGAAGGAACACTTTTAAGATCTCTGAGTCCCAGTTCAGAGGTTATGGTAAATTCCACTCACCATCAGGCAATTGAAAATCTTGGAAAAGGCCTAATAGCTTCTGCTTATGCACCCGACGGAGTTATTGAAGCGGTAGAGTCAGGAGATTATAAGTTTCTAGTTGGGGTTCAATGGCACTCTGAATATTTAAATTCCCCATTAGACAAAAACTTGTTTAAAAGATTGATTGAAGCAAGTTCATAGATTGTATATAGTAAGCTTATTACTAATTTTAAGTTGTGATGGCTGTTATCATTTTCAATTAATTATTTATAACATTATGTTTCCTATAGTTAGACTAAGAAGAAATAGAAGAACTAGTTGGCTGCGTGACCTTATGGCAGAGTCTACACTTCGTCCTGAAGATCTTGTCCTGCCTATTTTTGTGGTTGAAGGAGAAAATGAACGTCACGAGATTAAATCAATGCCCGGTGTCTATAGGCAATCGATAGATCAGGCCGTAATTACGGCCAAAGAAGCACAAGAAAGAGGCATAAAAGCAATTGCTTTATTTCCTTCGGTTGATGATGAGTTAAAATCTGAAGATGCTGATGAAGCATATAATCTTGATAATCTATTGTGCCGCACCATTAGAACCCTTAAAAACAAAGGTCTCGAAATAGGAATTTCCTGCGATGTAGCTCTTGACCCTTATACCGTCCACGGTCATGACGGTATTTTAATTGATGGTGATGTTGACAATAATCAAACTATCAAAGCTTTATCTAATCAAGCTTTAGTTTTAGCAAAAGCAGGTGCTGATATTATTGCTCCTTCTGACATGATGGATGGTAGAATAATGGCTATTAGAGAAGAGCTTGACTCTAATGATTTTACTAATGTTAATATCCTCGCTTATGCAGCCAAATATAATTCGAGTTTTTATGGACCTTTTAGGCATGCAGTTAGAAGTAATAAGAAAGAATACTTAAGTAAGGCCACCTATCAGATGGATATTCGAAATATCAAAGAAGCCATGCGGGAAATTGAACAAGATATTTCAGAGGGCGCAGACATGATTATGATAAAACCCGGAATGCCATATTTAGATGTCATACGTGAAGCTTCTGAAAGGTTTGATGTTCATATTTTTGCCTATCAAGTAAGCGGTGAGTATTCGATGTTGAAAATTGCCTCTGAAGCAGGTGCTTTGCAGTGGGAAAAAGCAATAGTGGAGTCATTGATAGGTTTGAAGAGAGCAGGTGCTGCAGGTATTTTTACTTATGCAGCTTTAGAAGTAGCCGATATGCTGTAAAATAAAATATATTAGGTGTATATTATATGGAAGAAAATAAAAAAGTTAAATTAACTACTAAAATTATCATTTTACTTAGCGTAGTTATAGCTCTTATATCCTCATACATTTTGATCTTTGTAGAATTACCGAATAAACCATTGTCAGGGCAAGGTAATAGTCTATCGGAAAGTGTACCGATCGGAGGGGAATTTGTCCTAACTGATCAAAACGGTAATAAATTTAGCAGCAAACAAATAAAAGGACAGTTGAGCCTAATTTATTTTGGCTTTACTTATTGCCCTGATATCTGTCCCACTACATTAACTAAACTATCGAATGTTATCACTACTTTAGGAAAGTATAATATTGATATATTACCAATATTTATTACAATTGATCCTGATAGAGATACCCCTGCGTTACTCAAAGAATATTTAAACCATTTCCACCCTAAATTTATAGGCCTTACAGGTTCAGCCGCAGATGTGAAATATGTAGCAGATCTGTATAAAGTATTCTATACTAAATCTCAAACTTCCGATAACATTAATAACTATATGATAGATCACTCATCTTTTGTATACTTAATGGACAAACAAGGTAAGTACATGAAGCATTTTTATATGAATAGCTCAGAACAGGAAATAGTTGAATATATAAGGGTTCATAAGTAGAAGACAGAACACGGATCTTAACTGGGAAAATAGAGATATTTGCAAATAAAATTACTTCCCAAAATAAACATATATTTATTTAAAACGCCTATCAGCTTCTTCTATTATCATATTAGTTGCATTTAAAGCAATTAAGGGAAACATTAATTACATTCATAAGGTCTATTTCTTTTTTGCAAATACTCTATAACCTTACGGTTAGTGATTGGTACTTCAATATAGTCCACAAAATTAGCTGCCAAGAAATGCCCGTTTATTTGACATTTTAAGAGACGTTCTTTTTCAATTTCTTCTTTTGTTATGCCGTGCAATGAGGTTAGAGTTTCTATTACTTCCATAACATCTGCTAACTCTTTAATCAAATCTTCTCGAGACTGCGTATCTTGCACCTCACCGGCTTCCTCTACCAGTTTATTTTTTAATTCTTTGGCGAATTCCTCATCAGTTAAAGAACGCCCAGAAAGGTATACTCCTTCTTTTTTCATTCTCTCTGGTAAATTACTACGAATCAGTTTGTTAAAATTATACCTTTTCATAGTCCTCTACCTTATTTTGAAAGCTTTGCCTTAAGTAGATCATTTACCATTTGCGGGTTGGCTTTACCACCAGTTTTCTTCATAACTTGGCCTACAAAGAACCCAAATAACTTCTCTTTACCATTTTTATATTCAGCTACCGAATCGGGATGAGCTGCTATTATTTCATCGATAATCGGTTCTAAGGCGCTACTATCTGCTAACTGTACCAACCCTTTTGCCTTGACTATTTTTTCAGGATTTTCTCCTGATTCGAACATTTCTTCAAAAATGGATTTAGCTATCTTACCGGAAATAGTACCATTTTCAATAAGGGTCACTAATTCCCTAATCATTATCGGAGTTATTTTACATTCGGCTAGCTCGATATTATTTTTATTAAGCTTACCAAATAGTTCACTACATATCCAATTAGCAACTATCTTAGGATTAACTCCAAGACTTGCTTCTTCAAAATATTTAGCCGTTACTTCATCAGCAACTATTACTTCTGCATCATATCGACTTAAACCGAATTCCTTTACATATCTTTCAATTTTAGCATCCGGTAATTCTGGTAACTCGCTACGGAATTTTTCAATCAAGACATCTTCGATATAGACAGGTAGCAAATCTGGATCAGGAAAATAACGATAATCATTAGAATTTTCTTTTAACCTCATCGTTCTTGTTTCTCCGGTATTTGCATCAAATAACCTTGTTTCCTGATCTATTACTCCTCCGTTTTCAAGTATCTCTACTTGCCTTGCTGCTTCATACTCAATTGCTTTGATAATATTTTTAACAGAGTTAACGTTTTTAATTTCACACCTGGTGCCAAGCTTGCCACCTGCTTTTCTAACCGAGATATTAGCATCGCAGCGAAGAGAGCCTTGCTCCATGTTGCCGTCACATGAACCAATACACCTTAAAAGACTGCGTAGTTTTTTTACATATTCTGCAGCTTCATAAGGAGAACTAAGATCAGGTTCAGTTACGATTTCCATCAAAGCGATTCCTGATCTATTTAAATCAATCAGGCTACAATCAGGAGATTGATCGTGCATACTTTTCCCTGCGTCCTGTTCCAGATGAATTTTATTAATTCTAACCTTTTTCTCCGTTCCATCTTCGGTTTTAATCGAAAGGTAACCATCCTGTACAATCGGCAAATAAAATTGGGAGATTTGATAACCTTGTGGTAAATCGGCGTAAAAATAGTTTTTCCGATCAAAAATTGAAATCTTATTTATTTTAGCATTAATAGCAAGCCCTGTTTTGATTGCTTGTTCAACACAGTATTTATTTAATACCGGTAACATTCCGGGCATTGCAGCATCGATTAAAGAAACTTGAGAATTCGGTTCACTACCAAATTCGGTAGCTGCTCCTGAAAACAATTTTGCTTTAGAAATCACTTGCGCATGAACCTCAAGCCCGATTACATACTCCCATTTTCCTGTATTTCCTATTATATAAGCCATTCTTAAAAACCTCTTGGAACGAAATTTATATCCGCAACCCCTCGTTCTATCGCACTGCTTGCGCGTAATAAATTATACTCATCAAAAGCTGGGGTAATCAATTGCATACCAAGTGGTAAACCATTGTTACTAATCGCCGCCGGAACAGAAGAACAAGGGAGGCCAGCAAGGCTTGCCGGAATAGTAAAAATATCGTTTAAATACATTGTTAAAGGGTTATCCTGCTTTTCTCCTATTTTAAAAGCAGCACTTGGAGCCGATGGAAGTAATATTGCATTGCATTTTTCAAATGCTTCTTTAAAGTCATTAACAATTAACCTTCGCACTTTTTGAGCCTTTAAATAATAAGCTTCCATATGGCTAGCTGAGAGGACATAAGTTCCTATCATTATTCTTCGCTTTACTTCCTCACCGAAACCTTCACTTCGGGTATGAATATACATTTCTTCAAGAGTTAAATTATCTTTATCGGTTCTATGTCCATAACGAACACCATCATACCTTGCTAGATTTGAAGAAGCTTCAGCCGGAGCTATCACATAATACACCGCCAAGGCGTGCTTTGCATTTGGTAAGCTAATATCCACAATTTCAGCTCCTTCTGCCTTCATTATTTCAATAGTTTTTTCCCACATTTTAATAATTTCAGTATCTACCCCCTCAGTTTTCATCAAAGCGTAAGGAACACCAATTCTCATATTTTTTACAGATTTCGAACATGCTGACACCAGTTCAGGTACTTCTCTGTTGACCGAAGTAGAATCCTTCTCGTCAAATCCCATCATGGCTTCAAGTAACAAGGCACTATCTTTAGTATTTCTGGTAAAAATTCCAGCTTGATCTAGTGAACTGGCAAAGGCAACCATTCCCCACCTGGAACATCTGCCATAGGTAGGCTTAACCCCCACGAGCCCTGTAAAGGCAGCCGGTTGTCTAATTGAACCCCCAGTATCACTACCAAGAGCTGCCATGACTGAAAAACTACTTACGGCCGCCGCTGACCCTCCTGAAGACCCACCTGGAACAAGATCAGCTTCAGTACCTTCTGCTTTCCAAGGGTTAATAACATTACCAAAGTAGCTAGTGGTATTAGAAGAACCCATGGCAAACTCATCCATATTTGTCTTGCCGAGCATAATAGTTCCAGAATTTTCAATGTTCTGGCTAACAGTTGATTCATAAGTAGGCACAAAGTTACTGAGCATTCTAGAACTGGCAGTCGTTTTTACCCCCTTTGTACAAAATAAATCTTTGACTCCTACTGGGATCCCTTCAAGTTTTCCAGCTTTTCCCTCATGATAATTTTGATCGGCAATTTTTGCCCTCGACAATGCTTTATCAAAAGTCTCTGTAATATATATATTTAAATGTTTGTTTTTCTCTGACTGTTGTATATGGCTTCTGACAAGTTCAACAGCTGTAAACTCTTTGCTTCTTAAAGCCTTCAACGCCTCTGCTATTGATAATTTTATTAAACCGGACATATTTTTATTCAACCATTTTTGGTACTATAAAACATTTTACTTCTTTGGCAAACTCAGCATTTTTTGCAGGTACATTTGCAAATAATTGGTTGGAAATATTACCAACATTAACTTCATCCTCTCTAGTTCGCTGATACATATCAGAAACAGACCTTAAAGGTTCAATATTTTTGCAATTAACTTCTACAAGAGAATCTATCATTGCCATAACACTATTTAATTTCTTAGCAAAATTATCAAGTTCGTCTTTAGAAAAAGATAGTTTTGCTAATTTTTGTAATTTTTGTAGCTCTTCTTCTGTAATCATGCAAATTACCTAAAATTAAATTTAACCGTAATTAATTTCTATCTTAACTAAGATACTTCTATAAAAAGGTAATATAAATAATGCCTTATTCCTATTAAAAAAGAAGCATTAATTATAATGTAACTTTCCTCACGGATGATCAATATATTGTTTTTTGAGCTTACTCTGGTAACTAATTGTTTTTAAGAAATCGATATTTACAACAATACGGTGTGATAATTTTATTTGTTTTTCTGCCGCTTCTTTTTACCGTCAGTAGTTTTGTTAAATCTACCTATATTCTTTACAAACTTTTGTAGGCTCCCCTGTTCAGTACCCTGAGCCTTAGTATATTTACTTTCTATGTTAATATTCTCATTATGTATGTCCTGCAGCAAAGAAGCACCTGATACTTTTCCCTTATCGTTAAAAGTAATTTTTACAATTCTTTGCTCCACTACCTTAGGCTCAAACCAAGCGCGCTTAGCTAATGATCTTTGAATATAGTACCAAGTGTTATTTGTATACTCAGGAACATAAGTTGGGGTACCGATTAAATCGATAATTTCATCCTGAGTTAATTTTTTAGAGTTAATTTCCTCAATAGCATTATCGCTGACAAACTGACCCCTTACATCAATCGACTGGCAACTGCTAAGTAATAGGAGCATTAGTATGAAAAAAGTCCTAACCGAGAACTTATTAAAAGGGAGTGCAAATAGCTTCATAAAAACTTTCTTTAAAATATCTAGATTTTTTAAATGGAATATAATATACTGCCCACGTCTTTGACAAATACTTTTTTTGATTATATTAAATAAAATATTTTATTAGGTGTAAGTGTAATGGCAGTTCCAAAGAAAAAAACTTCTAAGTCTAGGCGTAATCAAAGACGTTCTCATGACGCTTTGACTAGAATTAATGTGATAATTGATAAAGATACAGGTGAATATAGGTTACCTCATCATCTTGATAAAACAAGCGGCGAATATAGAAATCGTCAAATAGTTATAGCAAAAGCTAAACCTCAAGAAACAGAGTAGTGTTTAATGGCCTCAAAAATTATAGGTACCGGAGGCTACCTACCAGAAAAGATTATCACTAATTTTGACCTTGAACAGTCTCTTGATACCAGTGATGAATGGATAAAATCGAGGACCGGTATAACTCAAAGGCATATAGCTGCAACTAGTGAGTTCACTTCTCACATGGGTTATAATGCCGCCCTTCAGGCAATTGCTAAGGCTCAAATACAAAAAGACGAGATAGACTTAATAATTACTTGCACTAATACCTCGGATAACAGTTTTCCTTCTACTGCCAATAAAATCCACGGCTATCTGGGACTGAAACACGTTCCGTCGTTTGATTTACAGGCAATTTGCTCCGGATTCATTTACGGCCTTCAGGTTGCAGATAGTATGATCAAGTCTGGTAAATATAAGACTATATTATTAATTTGTGCAGATAAAATGTCTTCTATATTGGATTGGCAAGATCGTAAAACCTGTGTTTTATTTGGGGATGGAGCCGGGGCAGTTATATTACAAAAATCTGAATCTGATTCTGGTATAATAGATTGTGATATTTTTTCGGACGGTTCACTTGGTGATATACTTTATACTGACGGCGGCGTTAGTAGTAACGGCAAAAGCGGGGTAGTAAAAATGCTAGGTTCCGAAGTATTTAAAAAGGCTGTCGAAAAAATGCCCGAATCGGTTTATAATATTCTAAAAAAAAATAACCTTACCCTGAGCGACGTTACTTATATTATTCCCCACCAAGCAAATCTGAGAATAATTAGTAATATGATTAATCAGTTCTCAATTAATCCCGAGAAAGTAATCGTTACATTAGATAAACATGCAAATTGTTCTGCAGCTTCAATTCCACTAGCTTTAGCACAATTAGAGTTGACGGGAAAAATTAAATCTGGTGATATATTAGTGTTTACCGCTTTTGGTGCCGGGGCAACTTGGGGTGCAGCAATTGCCTGCTGGTAATTAATTAATCTAGTTACACGTAAACTAATATAAATAATCTTTAAATGGAAACAATTACCAAAGAAAAAATTGCTAATTTACTTAAAGTAAGATTAGGTTTTTCTTCTTTAATATGCGAAGAAATAACAAACAGTATTTTTGCTGAAATCGTTGACTTATCCCTCAATAACACGAAGCTTGTATTACCAAATTTCGGTAAATTTAAAGTACACAGCAAAGGCAAAAGGCCTGGTCTTAACCTCAAAACTAGAGAGACATTAGAAATAGAACCGCGCAAGGTCTTGAGATTTAACCCTTCTAATTTCCTTAAACAAAAAATAAATTCTCATGAACTTGCGTAGTAAAAAGTATTTTTCTATTTCAGAAGTAGCGCAAATTATCGGGATTCCCCTACATAAACTAAGATATCTGGAGAAGTCCAAGCCGGATATAGATATTATTCAAATACGTGGAAGAAGATATTATACAAGTACCGATATTGAATTAATTAAGCATTTATTCAATAAAGATAGCAAATTCCAGTTTAACTTGTTTTTACCCACAACAGATGAATCTGCTAACAGTAACGATCAAGTAGAATTCGGCTCAGCGGCAATTCAAAAAATTGACTTATTAATTTCCAAGCTCGCAAAGTTGGAAAAAGATATACTGAAAGCACTTTAACTAGAACCTAAATTTTACTTCCTTAACTGACAAGCCTTTACCTGTGTATACCTTCAGATGGTTTTGCTTTTGGAGGTATGGACTTAGTATCAGTGCTTTTTAAATTAGATTCAAATGTCTGTTTAAGTTTAGGATGCTCAGCAATTATTTTTTTTATTGAATTATCAGAGCGAATTAGGCTACCTACTATATCTGAAACTCTGTCTTTAAACCTCTCCCACGCTTGGCTCCAACTCATTTTCTTACCCACATCTGCAGCACATTACCTAACTAATTTTGCTGCATTTTTTTCTAGGGCTGATTTTTCCTTTTGATCCTTACAAATTGGGGAAAGGATTGAGACCACAGCTTCCTGCATCTTGCCAACCATTTGATCATTTAAAGTAGTTGATTTTTGCTGTTTCAAAAAACCATCTAAATGTTCCATAGCAAATTGTTTTCGAAGTTCCGGATCTTTTTCTGCTTTACAGTAAAGTTCTACTGCCCTTTGATGAAATTTAGGATCGGGTGAATCAACTAATAAGTTTTTGTCTTCTTCTAGCTGTAATATAATTGCTTCAGCTCTAACAAAAGGATCTTCTATCTTTCCTATTCTAGAAAAAATTTCATCAACGTGTTTTTTACGAGCATCAGCAATTAACTCGGCAGCTGTTTCCTTGCTAACTACTCCTCCTAATAAGCCTTGTGCCTTGGAGGCATCTGGTGTATTATTAACAATAGAATACAAAGCTGCATTAATCCCCAGCTCTTTAACTTTTTCTGCAAGTCTTAAATGATCCGGAACATCTTCTACATTTAAGCCTTCTGGTAAATTAAAAGCAATATCCTCTGCTACCTTGGTTAATTGAAATTCGATTTTTGGTTCTGCTGATGCACAACCTGGTATAAATCTATCCGCTTTCATAGCTGTTATATCGATTGTCGTCGCTCCTTCAACATAATCAACTTTTTTAGGATTTTCCTGGTCCGTCGTATCCGCTAATTGCGCTACTATACGATTGTGTACTTTTACTCCGCCCTCTGAGACATCAATAAGAATTTGTGTTCGATTAACTGAATGAGCGTAAGATAATGTACGGCTATCATCACCATTCATCATACCAAGGCCAGCAAGCCAACCACTTTCAAAAGACCCCTGCTGCCAGGATGTTAGAATGAATTCCCTTTGTTCTCCAGTTAAATCAAGCTTCGCAGAGCTTCTGATTTCTTCAATTGTGACACTACGCACTACCCCATCACTACCTTTAAATCCGATTAGTGCTCTATTATAATCTTTAAGGGTTTGCGCACCATATTCTCTTTTGTATATATCAAGATTCTCATTTAAATTTGTTTTTATAGAAGTAATAGAAGATTCTGGATTATCAAGATCTAATAAGGCCTTCGCTGAAATAGCTTCTACAGCATGTGTTGATGCCTCTAGTTTGGAATATTCGGTGACAAATTCTTTATATTCTTTGGACCTCTCATTAAAAGGAAGTCTCAATTCTTCATAAAATTCCTTCTTAAACTTAGGCATTTGCCTTCTTACAGAATTGTTCTCGCGTCTTTTGGAAACCAATTCCAAATCATTAAGTAATAGTACAGAGTATTCGGCTTTAATAGTATCTAGGGGTGGAAGTGGTTCTTGGCTTAATGCATCATGAAATGATTTTAACCCCTTAACTTGTAACTGTGATTTTAATGCCATCCAGTCCGTTAGGGGGTTAGGAACTGAATCACTTGCTACTTTAACATATTGATCAAGTTCTAATATATCAATTTTTACGGTTCCTTTATCCTTCATACGCACCTATTAAATTATATTATAACAAAATACCTCATCAAAATAAGGGTAACTAATAATAAATAGGTTTGCTAGAAGAACCTCATATTTTTGTAGTGAAATTTAAGCAAATTTGATAGTTTTGCTTTTGTTATTAAGACCGAGTAGATAATCTTTTGCACCCATTATTTTCTTACCTTCAGGCTGTAATTTAATAATTCTTAATATACCGCTGCCACAAGCAATTTCGCACAGTTTATTATTAAAGTTTAGCAGCGTGCCAGGGTCGTATTTATGCTCAACCATAAGAGGTTCGGCTTCAGTTATTTTAACTTTTTTACCTTGGTACTCAAAATAAATGCCGGGCCATGGGTTCATCCCCCGGACCTTACAATCTATTGAAAAAGCAGGTTCATACCAATTTATTTTGGACTCCTCTTTAGAAAGTTTATGAGCATAAGATATGCCTTCTTTAGATTGTTTAAAAGGTGTTACTTTATCGATATTATCAAGCACCTGGATAAGCAACCTTGCACCGATCTTAGAAGTTTTATCATGTAATTCTGTAAAAGTAATTTTATTGGAAATAGCAAGTTCTTCTTTAATTATTATATCGCCGGTATCAAGCCCTTCATCCATTTGCATAATACACACAGCAGTTTTATTCTCACCGTTAATTATTGTACGCTGAAGCGGAGCTGCTCCTCTATATTTAGGTAAATCAGAAGGATGGATATTCAAACACCCATATTTTTTTGCCTCTAGAATAGTTTTTGGTATAATAAAACCATAAGCGGTAACAACTATAATATCTGCATCAATTGATCTGATCAAATTTGCCGCCTCTTCATTTTTTAAGGTTGAGGGGGTGTAGATTGGAAGATTATGAGAAATAGCCAGCCTATGCACAGGAGATTCTGTTATTTTCATTCCTCTCCCTTGGGCTTTAGGTTTTTGGGAAAAAACAGCTACAACTTTGTGAACCTTTGATTCTAATATGGCTTTTAGCGCAGGTACTGCAAAGTCAGGAGTACCCATAAAAATTACATTCATCCTTTTAAAATTCTCTGATTTGCGTCTTAAATATACCAGCCATGTTACTGGTTGTAAATTTTAACTTAATTTATGTAAGCAAAAGCCTATGTTCCAAATTATATACTAATTGCATTATAAGCAGCAAGAGCCCTTTGCCGAGCTTTTTCATGGTCTACAATTGGTTCTGGATAATCTATACCAATTCTTATATTAAGCGCAGTTAAGATAGGTTCCGGAGTAAGCCAGGGAGAAAATAGATACTTTACAGGTAATTGCTTTAATTCAGGCACAAATTTTTTCGTATAATTACCTTCAGGATCAAATTTTTGCCCCTGTAAAATAGGATTGAAAATACGGAAATAAGGCGCTGCATCTGCTCCGCTACCTGCAACCCATTGCCAACTAGCACTGTTGTTTGCAGTATCGGCATCAACTAAGCAGTCATGAAACCATTCAAGTCCTTGCCTCCAATCAATCATTAAGTGCTTGATTAGAAATGAAGCTACAATCATCCGCACCCGGTTATGAATGAACCCAGTTTGCCATAATTCTCTCATACCGGCATCAACTATCGGATAGCCGGTCATACCCTTTTGCCATTTTATTAAGAAATCGTTATTTTCTTGCCAAGGAAAATTATCGAATTTTTTTTGTAAGTTTTTTTGTGGTAAATCAGGAAAAAAATAAAGAAGGTTGTAAGAAAATTCCCGCCATACCAGTTCAGATAAAAAATGCTCTGCATCAACATCGTAACCATGTTTCTGGGAGTATGAGCTGATATTATGCCAGATTATATTCGGAGATATTTCTCCAAAATGTAAATGCGGTGATAACTTTGAGGTATATTCCAAATCGGCTCTATTACGAAGCTCTTTATAGCCCTTTAAACCTTTCGCAAGGAATTTATCAAAAGCAATAAAAGCCCCATTTTCTCCTGGTTGCCATATTTTTTCAAAATTTTTATACCATTTTATTTTAGGCAATAAAGATAAATCAGTAAGTGATAATGATTCTATTTTTAGTAAATTTAAATTAGAGGGTTTAACAAGAGGTAATCGTATTTTAGAATCACCTTGTAAATAGTTTTTTTTATAAAATGCCGTGAATACTTTGTAATTAGTTTTATCTTCTTTCAGGGTATCTTGGGGCTCAAGTAATAAAGCAGAATTAAAACTTTTTACCTGAATGTTCTGGTTTCTAAGAGTCTCTTTAATGCCTTTGTCTCTCTTTATTACCGTAGGTTCATAACATCTATTCCAAACTACTTCGGCAGCACTGTTTTCTCTTATCAATTTATCAATAATTTCTTGTGGGTCCCCAATAAAAAAACTTAATTTCTGATTCAAAGACTGATTAAGGTTCTGCAGGCTATGGTATAACCACCACTTGCTTGCTGCGCCGATATTAGCGTTAGTATCTAAAACATAAATTGGAATTATTGGACGTAAAGTTTTGGCGGCATAATCTAACGCCGGATTATCACTTAAACGCAGGTCTTGTCTGAACCATAAAATTATAGGTTTATTAGACATTTTGATAAATCCTTGGTTTTATACTAAGCGATTTTTCGGTCAGAGTGGTTTTCATAATTGAATTGGTAACTAATCTAATCAATTTTATTTTCCGGTAGGATAATCTGCCAAAAAATAATTATAGCACGCGTTTATTATTCACTACCAGATTCACTTTCTATATCTTCCTCAACTTGTGCCTCTTCTTCTGAAGCTTCGGCAATTAGGGAAGCGGAAACTACTTTTTCGTCTTTTTCAGTTTTAAACAGGATAACACCGGAAGTACTTCTTCCTGTTATACGGACCGAATCGAGCTTACATCTAATTAATTTTCCATTATTAGTAATAAGCATTATTTCATCGTTCATATTTGCCGGCATCGAAGCTACTACATCTCCGGTTTTTGCTGATAGAACCATATTAACAATTCCTGAGCCCCCACGATTTGTAATCCGGTAATGATAAGCGGAAGTTCTTTTACCAAATCCATTTTCAGATATTGTTAAAATAAATTCTTCTGCTTTTGCAAGCTCTATAATCTGTGCCTTTGATAATGAAACACCTAGTTCTCCTGGCGTAAATTCTTGATTACCATTTGCTATTTCCAGTCTTTTTTCCACAGGAATAGTTAAATAAGCTTCCCTTTCTTCCATAGAGGCTTTTATGCCGTGAAGTATAGTCATAGAGATTACCTTATCACCGTCTGCTAACTTCATTCCTCTAACACCATCAGAAGTCCTACTTCTAAATACCCTAACTGCATTTACCGGAAAACGTACAGCTTTACCTTGTCTGCTTGCAAGTAATATATGGTCATCTTCTGAACATGCCATTACATTAACTAAGCTATCACCTTCATCAAGCCTGATTGCAATCTTACCATTTGCTTGGATTTTCTTAAAATCAGATAAGTCATTTCTTCTAATATTACCTCTGCTGGTTGCAAACATAATGTGCATTTTATCCCACTCTTCCTGGTTTTCAGGCATTGGCATGATATTAGTAATAACTTCTCCTTCTTTTAGAGGCAGAAGATTAACAATAGGACGACCTTTACTTTGTGGGTTACCAAGCGGTAATTTATATAACTTTAAACTATAAACTTGCCCTATATTTGAAAAAAATAACATTGGAGTATGGGTATTACCGACAAAAAGCTGGGTAAGTATATCCTCGTCTCGCATTGAAAGGCCAGATCTCCCTTTGCCTCCACGCTTTTGTGCACGATAGGTAGCAAGAGGAACTCTCTTAATATAACCGCTAAGGGTTACGGTTACTACCATATCTTCTTTTTGTATTAGGTCTTCCATGTCATATTCAAAATCACTGTGAATAATCTCTGTTAACCTTGGAGTTGCATAATCTTCTTTAACTTTTAAAAGCTCAGATTTTAATATTGATAATAATTTTTCCCGTGAACTTAATATATCGATATATTCGGTTATTTCCTTAGAAAGCTCTGCTAAATCTGCTTCTAATTTATCTTTTTCCATTGCAGTCAAGCGTTGCAACCTCATTTCGAGAATCGCTTTAGCCTGCGCTTCTGTAAGGTGAATCTTACTATCGTTGCTGATAATTGCTTTATCATCTACTAATTTAATCAAATTAACTATATCAGAACAGCTCCAAGATTTTTCCATAAGCTGATCTTTTGCATCATTTGGATTTGAAGCACTTTTGATAATTCTTATTATCTCATCTATATTACTTACAGCAATTCTAATTCCTAGTAGTATATGAGCTTTATCTCTAGCTTTATTTAGTAGAAAAATCGTTCTCCTAGTAATAACTACTTCACGGAACTTGACAAAAGCGGTTATTACCTCTTTTAAGTTCATAACTTTTGGCATGCCTTCATCAAGAGCAAGCATAATTACGCCAAAACTGGTCTGTAACTGGGTAAATGAATAGAGTTGATTCAAGACTACTTCTGCAACTGCATCACGTTTTATTTCTATTACTACTCGTACCCCGTCTTTATTAGATTCGTCTCTTAGATCACTGATTCCCTCAATCTTTTTTTCATGAACAAGCTCGGCAATCTTTTCGACCAATTTTGCTTTATTTACCATATATGGCATTTCGGAAATAATAATAGCCTGTCTGTTATTATTATCTTCAATTTCGCATTTACCGCGAAAAACCACACTACCCCGACCGGTTAAGTAGGCAGATTGGATACCACTTGATCCTAGAATAATCCCTCCTGTTGGAAAATCCGGTCCTTTAACTACTGATATTAACTCGGATATATCTATGTTGTTATTATCAATGTAAAGAACGCATGCATCAATTATTTCACCAAGATTATGAGGTGGAATATTAGTCGCCATACCGACAGCAATACCTCCGGTACCATTCACAAGAAGGTTCGGGAACATTGCTGGAATCACTTTAGGTTCACTTTCCGAGCCATCGTAGTTAGCTTGGAAATCGACGGTTTCTTTATCAATATCTTCAAGCAATGTATGAGAAATTTTAGCAAGCCTAGATTCGGTATATCGCATAGCAGCAGCTGAATCACCGTCCATCGAACCAAAATTACCCTGACCGTCAATCAATGGTACTCGCAGAGAGAAATCCTGTGCCATACGCACTAATGAGTCATAAACGGCTGTATCTCCGTGAGGATGGTATTTACCAATTACATCACCGACTATCCTTGCAGACTTCTTATAAGGTTTATTTGCGTAAAACCCGGACTCGTACATTGAATATAAAATCCGGCGATGAACCGGCTTTAGACCATCTCTAACGTCTGGAATAGCACGGCTTACAATAACGCTCATAGCATAGTCCATGTATGAACGTTTCATTTCGTCTTCAATACCTATTGAGATAACCGTCTGATCTTCTGAAGCACTCACTATATTCCTTCCCTACAAATTTATATATTTTATGGTCATGAGATTAGTAGAAAATTATGTAATTTGCAAGGTTTTAAGAACCAAAAATATATTTTTACAGGTTAAAAGCCTCTTACTTAAATAGCAAAATTATTAGTGGTATAAAGTATATGTTCCAATAGTAAAATTTTATCTTCCTGCATTGGCATTTTTTAATACCCACATCCTATTAAAAACACTATTTAATAGTTTCCCACAATATGCACTTATGAGCATACTCCTCCAGGCTAGAAATAAACAAAGTTTTTATTGAAGATATAAATTAATATTTAGAAACTAAAACCTAATCGAGCTCAGTAGCACTAACCCCGTGTGTAGTTTTATTCCATTTAAAAGGCATTAAAAAAATTTCTACCACTGATAAATATGCAGCAATAGTATGTAGCACAAAGTAAAAAGGCCATAAAGGAAGAATACAAAAGTCAATAGGTGTAAATTTTTTCTGCCGGATAATATAATACACACAGGAATAAACAAAAGCTAAAGAAAGACCAGTATTTATAAACCATAAATAGTATACATATTGGTCTAATCTAAACAAGAATGTTAGCATAATCCAGGGCATACAAAAAAAGCTATAAGAAGAAAAGCCTATAAAAACATATATTGACAGAACTTTTCTAAATCCTAATACTTTATAATTTTTAGGAGACAAAAGAAATACGTAAATAGTCTGGATAAATCCTTTGATCCATCTTGTCCTTTGAGTAAGCCAGTTAACGAGACTAATCGGGGCTTCTTCTAATGTTTTAGAGTCTATAATATGCACTTTATAGCCTTTGGAGTATAATCTAACTCCTAAATCTGCATCTTCAGTAACGTTATAAGCGTCCCAATAACCTATTTCCTTTAGAACTGATACTTTAAAATGATTGCTCGTTCCGCCAAGAGTTATTGGTAAACCGTATAGATCAAGACCTCTTAGTAAATATTCAAACCAAAGTGTATATTCAATACTAAAAAATCGGGTTAATAGATTCTCTTCTGAATTATAAAAATTTAACCTAGCTTGTACGCAAGCATATTCTTCAGGTAATTTTTTGAAAGCATGAAGAGCTTTCAAAAGCTGATCCGAGTCCGGCTTATCTTCTGCGTCATAGACACAAAGATACTCACCTTTAATATAAACTGTAGCGTAATTCATTGCTTTGGGTTTCGTCCTAGGCAAAGAAAATGGTACCTTAATCAGATGTACATATTTCGGTAAATCTATAATCGATAGTGCTTTAATTTAGTTTCTTTATCATCTGCTTCAATAATGAATTTTACGTCCAGTTTTGATTTTGGATAATCTAAATTATCAATCGCTCTTATTATAGACTTTAATTTCCTAACCTCTTTATACAAAGGGACAAAAATAGTATAAATCGGGATTTTGCCTTGATATTTATTAGTAAGGCTTGAAGGGTTTAAATTTTTTGCAATAGAACGTTTAAATATCAGGATCTTAAAAAAATTTTGTGCCAGATAAATAGCATTATTAGCAAAATGGAATACATTAGAAAAAAACAGTAAGCTTACGGCAAATAACAGTACAAAACCTGCAACCATTTTTTTGTAATCGACAGTTTTTGCACTAACTTCTCTAGAAACCTGCGATAAATAATGCTGGGATTTTTGCGTAATTAATGGGCTAAAACTTTGTTCTAAGATTGAGAATAAATCTTTTTCTGTAACAGAATAAAATTTTATTATA
>CAIKLL010000203.1 GCA_903828265.1 uncultured Rickettsiales bacterium | reverse complement strand
GTACTAAAACTAATTCATTTATTTGTCCATTAGGCTTGGCCTAAAAAGTACTAGGATAAATAATTGAAGTCTCAGGTAGAGTTTTTCAAACTTTGAAGAGTGTCAACGAAATCTTCATACTTCTCGGCCCAAAACGAATCTTAGCTTAAATAAAAAGGCCACTTGAAATTTATAAGTGTTTAAACTATTGGTAAATAAATCTGCAGATGAAAAAAGCAATCTTATCTTTTTCTCTTCTATTCTTCTTCTCAGTTAGTTTTGGCCAATCGGCTAAAAAACTGGTTAAATCTGGAATGGACAAATACTATGACGCGGATTTTAAAGGCGCCATTGATGATTTCACAAAAGCAATTGTGCTGGATTCCAATTTTGTAGACGCATATTCCTCTAGAGGATATGCAAAGAATAAATTAGAGGATTACAAAGGTGCCATCGCTGATTTTTCAAAATCCATTTTATTAGATCCAAAGATTTTAGATAATTATTTGATGCGCGCCAAAATAAGGCATACCATATTGGATTATAAAGAGGCGATAAATGATTACACTAAGGGAATAGAACTTTACCCTGATTATTATTCATTTTATTTAAGCAGAGCCCAGGTAAAATATGATTCAACTGATTACAAAGGAGCTATTGCGGATTACA
This sequence comes from uncultured Rickettsiales bacterium, assembly GCA_903828265.1. GTDB lineage: Bacteria > Pseudomonadota > Alphaproteobacteria > Rickettsiales > Rickettsiaceae > Megaera. The sequence goes on along the minus strand of CAIKLL010000203.1, from coordinate 1,137 downwards.
CGAAATCCATAGAATTAAATTCATACTATAGAAATCATGTATGATTAGGAGAAATCGACCCCCTACAAACTAATAATTCAAAAGGTTTAGATTATGCTGATGCTTATTATTTCAGAGGTCTTTCCAAAAAAAATATAAAGGATCATAGAGGAGCAATATATGATTTTACACATGTCCTTGAAATTAACTTACGCGTGTTTTATATGGAGACTGATTTCGAATCCACAGAGTTATACGAAAAAACTGGCTACCAATTAAATAAAAGCGCTACTGCAAAACTCATCGAAAAATCATGGCCCAACTTAGTTGATGCTATTTATCAAAGAGGGGTATCTAATTACGAATTAAAGTTTTACGAGGAAGCCGCTGCTGACTTTACAAATGTGATTAACCTGAGCCAAAATTATGCTTATGCTTATTTTTACAGAGGCGTTTCAAATTATATATTAAAAAATTACTATTCAACCGTGAGCAATTGTCATGATGATTTTACAAAAGCTATTCAATTAAACCCAGACCTTACAGAAGCATATTTTTATAGAGGGTTGTTATATAATGAAGGCCATTCAAGGATTAGTCAAACTGCATATGAGGATTTCAGTAAGGCATTAGAACTTAATCCAAAACATGCAGAAGCGTATTACAATAGAGGTAAGTATATGTTTAAATATAGAACTCGCCCAGACCGAGAATCTTTTACAATAGATGAAATTGTCGCTAATTACAACAAGGCGATTGCTTTAAAGCCATTTTTTCCTGAAGCATATTATCATAGTGGAATTGCAAAAAGTCATTTTGACAAAAAAGATTATGCAGGCGCCATTGCTGATTATACGAAAGCACTAGAGCAAAACCCAAATTTTATAGATGCCTATAAAAAAAGGAGTGATTCATATTCTAGAATAAGCAAAAATGCTGAGGCTTGTTCGGATATTCGAAAGGCTATTGACCTAGGAGGCACTTATCTCCATGATCTTTTAAAAGCATATTGTAATTGATTTTAAATAGCGTGGTTCTTGCCCTAGTAGTATCAGCCAGTAACATTTACATTTAGGTTTTCTCCACGCAAAAACCTCCAAAATTTAGCCAAAACTGAGGTGGTTTACTCCACCGTAATGGAATGTGACCCATTAATCG
>CAIKLL010000202.1 GCA_903828265.1 uncultured Rickettsiales bacterium | reverse complement strand
CCTTACCAAAGCAGAGATCATCCGGCTCTTTTCCTTCTTACTACTTTCCAGATAACTATAGTCCTTAATCCCGACCCAACCCCCTGCCTGCTTAAATAGATAATGAAAACCGAATAACACTACCATATTGACAAGCATTCCACAAAAAATGGGATCTCCCACCACAAAATTTTTCAAGATGATTACAGTCATAAACCCAGCACTCATGGCGCACAAGGCTGATTTTTTCGTACTGCGGAAACCAAGTATTGCCAGTAATAAAGGAACAGTTACTATAGGCATGTAAAAACTATTAGCAAGTAAAATAATCGAGAGTAAATCCTTACCATAAAAGGCAAAAATAATAGCAAAAAAACCAAGCCCTACAGAAAACAATTTAGATATTAATAATTGTCTATTAACCCCTATATTTAAAGGGGCTAATATATCATTCGAAAATAATACAGCTGTTGCGTTTAATATGCTATCTGCCGTAGACATTGCCATGGCTATAATACCTATTGTTATCAAGCCTTTAAACCCACTGTAGCTATATTTATCTATTATAAATCCTAGTAATTGATCAGGTCTTAGATTATCATTCATGCTCAGTGCTAAAAAAGCAATCCAACAAGTTGTTAACATAACAAATGTGAGAAGAAAAGCGGATATAGTAAATGCTTTTTTTACTTGGCTTATACTACTACCTATTAAAATTCTTTGAAACGCCGCTGGACGCAAAGATGGAATAGTAAAGTAAAAAATCAGGCTAAGCATAGGCCAGAATTTAGGATTGTCAGTATTGGTTAACTCACTAAACTTAAAATTATTAGAGATAAAAACGTGGCTTACAGAATGATTGGTATAATACATCTGATTCCACATAGTTACTGCAATAATCGGTATTACAACACCAAAGGTAAAAAATTGTAAAATATCTGTTCTGGTAACTGCTGTAATTCCCCCCACAGCAGAATAAGCTGTAACTATAACGCCTGAAATAATTATTGCTTCTGTAGTAGAAATACTTGTAAAGTAAGCAGTTATATTACCAAAAGCTTTAAATTGCACTGCAATCGAACCAACAGCTGCGATTGTTCCTGCGATAGCTGTAATAATTCTTGCTTCCTTACCATATATTTTTCCCATAACTTCAGCTACCGAATTATTACCCAGGAATTCTCCCATTCTTGGAACAAAAATATAAGCTATAATTAGCAAACTTACTGAAAAACAAAGACCAGGAAGAATATAAAACAAACCATCAGTATAAGTGCTATTTAAATCAGTAAAAAATCCACTAGCACTAGCAGTAGTAGCAACTATAGTAGCAACTATAGTAGCAACTAGTGCTGCGGTGGAAAAATTTCTGCCGCCTAGTGCATAATCTTGAATGGTTTTTATTTTTTTGCTATTAACAATGCCTAGTATAAAAGTTACAAACAAAAAAACAATAACAATAGAGATGTCTAAAATATCCATTTTAATTTCTGCCACCTAACGCATAATCTTGAATAGTTTTAAGCTTCCTACCAGATTTAAGTCCCACCGAAAGGTTGGTAACCAGAAAAGCTATAAAAATAATTACGTCAATATCGGGAGTCATTTTTAAAATATACTAAAAGTTGCATTACACTCTTGTCATAATCAACTTAGTATACATTTATTGATGAAAAAATAAATATATATTTTAAATTATAAAATGTTTACATTAACTCAATTAACGCTTGTTCAAGTGTAAATATTTGATCTCTAAGCTTAGTAGCTTCTTCAAATTCTAAATTGCTTGCACAAGTTCGCATTTGTTTGCGGAGTCCTTCAATATAAGATTTTAGTTTTTTAGGATCATTAATAATACTCTGTAGCTCATTAGGTGCTTCATCAGTTTTTACCACATTACTTACTTTTTCTAGTTCAAGTAAGGCATGAATTTTAGTCGTAATGGTTTTTGGAGTTATGTTATGTTTTTTATTATACTCTTGCTGTATGGTCCTCCTTCGTGATGTTTCCTCTAAAGCTTTTTGCATGGAATTTGTGATTTTATCAGCGTATAGCAAAACCCTCCCTTCGCTATTTCTAGCTGCCCTACCAATTGTTTGAATAAGCGATGTTTCTGAGCGCAAGAACCCCTCTTTATCTGCATCAAGGATAGCCACTAGCCCGCATTCAGGAATATCTAACCCTTCCCGAAGTAGATTAACACCGACAATTATATCAATATTGCCGTTTCTTAAATCCCTGATTATCTCAATCCTTTCTAAAGTCTGAATAGTTGAGTGCAAATAACTAACTTTATAACTTAATTCCTGAAGGTAAGAAGTCAAATCTTCTGCCATTTTCTTGGTAAGTGTTGTTACTAGAATTCTAAAGCCTCGAGCAACCGTATTTTTTATTTCATCTATTAAATCTTCTACCTGATTAACTGCTGGTTTTACTGTACATTCCGGATCAATTAAACCTGTCGGCCTTATAATTAATTCAACAATTACCCCACGGGTTTCTTCCAGTTCAAAAGCCGATGGAGTAGCTGATACAAAAATAGTTTGAGGTCTTAGCTCCATCCATTCTTCAAATTTGAGTGGTCTGTTATCAAGAGCAGAAGGTAGCCTAAATCCATATTCAACAAGGGAGCTTTTGCGAGCACGGTCTCCGTTATACATTGCTCTAATTTGGGGAACCGTTACATGGCTTTCATCAACAAATAATAAACCATCTTTTGGTAAATATTCAAATAAAGTCGGGGGCGGCATACCTTCTGCCCTACCGGTTAAAAATCTCGAATAATTTTCGATTCCTTTACAAGTTCCGGTACTTTGAAGCATTTCAATATCATAATCCGTTCTCTGTTTTAATCTTTGATACTCAAGATGTTTATCTAAAGACTTCAAATAAGCTAACCTCTCCTCTAATTCAATTTCTATATTAGCAATAGCAGTCTTAATTACCGAAGCCGGTGTAACAAAGTGAGAGTTAGCATAAATAATAGCTTTCTCTAATTTTCTAAATTTTTCACCTGTTAGCGGATCAAATTCATTAATATACTCAAGTTCCTCTCCGAAAAAAGATAACCTCCAAGCTCTCGTAGCATAATGGGAAGGAAATATATCGATTGATTCTCCTCGAATTCGAAATGTGCCTCTCTCAAAAGCAATATCATTTCTTTCATATTGAAGATCCACAAGTTTTAGCAGCAGCTCATTACGTTTATATTTTTTACCGGCTTCCAGCTCCTGCGTCATCTGAGAATAAAGTTCCGGTGATCCAAGGCCATAAATACATGAAACAGAAGAAACAACTATTACATCCCTGCGTTCAAGCAAGGACCTGGTTGCAGAATGCCGGAGTAGATCAATCTGCTCGTTAATTGATGAATCTTTTTCAATATAGGTATCGGTTCGAGGAATATATGCTTCCGGTTGATAATAATCATAATATGAAACAAAATATTCAACGGCATTTTCTGGAAACATACTTTTCAGTTCCGAATAAATCTGAGCTGCTAATGTTTTGTTATGAGCCATAATCAACGACGGCCTATTTGACGCAGCAATTACATTTGCCATGGTAAAAGTTTTACCAGAACCGGTAATACCAAGAAGCATTTGTGATTTCTCTCCTGCTTCAAGGCCTGCAAGTAGCTCCTTTATCGCTTTTGGTTGATCACCGCCAGGTTTATATTCTGAATGTAATTTGAAAAGGCTCATTGACTTTGTTATACTACTTGAAATAATTTTAACTATAACTATAAATCATTACTAAAAAATAACGAGTTTTTTTATGCAAAAAATTATCATTTATACAACCAAAACTTGTCCATACTGCGTTCGTGCTAAAGCATTACTAGATCGTAAAGGAGCAACTTACCAAGAAGTAAACGCCGAAGATCCAAGCATTAGAGAAGAGATGATCCAAAAAGCAGGCGGAAGAAAAACTGTCCCTCAAATATTCATCGGTAAATTTCACATCGGAGGATGTGACGACTTGTATGAGCTTGAAAAACAAGGAAAATTAGATGAAAAACTTGCTTAATTATAAATAAACCACATTAGATTAGGTCAACTTTTACTATAGTAATTGAAGATCGTTTATTTTATAATTATAATTGTTCTAAAAAGAGATAGAGCATGCCACGAATAAGTGAGTTTTTTGGAATATTTATTTACATGTACTTTGAAGATCATGCCCCTCCACATTTTCATGCAATTTATGGCAACCATGAAGCCTTAATATCTATTAACGAACTTAAAATTATAAAAGGGGGTTTACCGCCAAGAGCATATGGTCTGGTAGTCGAGTGTGCTATGCAACATCAAAATGAATTGCAAACAAATTGGCAGTCCGCATTACTGCATAAACCTTTAAATAAAATTAAACCATTAGAGTAATTTTATGTTAGATAAATACAAAATAGTAAAATGCACAGTACATGATAATTATTCTTTAAATATTACTTTTGCAGATGGTAAAACCGGATTCGTAAACCTAAAATATTTAGTAGGTAGCGGAATTTTTAAAAAATGGAAAGATTATAATGAATTCAAAAAAGTTGCAATTGACCCAATTGCTAAAACAATTTGTTGGGATGGCATGATTGACCTTGATCCAATAACACTTAGAAAAAATTTGAATTAATATGAGTAGCTTCTCGTTAGGAGAGAGGTATGCTCAAATCGATATTTTAAAATGCTCATAAATGCAAGCTTCAGTAAAAAATAATTTCATTCAAAGATGGTGGAAAGTAATTGACCAGCAGACCATAATCGCTATAGTTATTCTTCTTGCTTTTAGCCTGATGTTAGTAACTACCGCGAGTCCAGCAGTTGCTAATAGAATTGGTCTTACCGATAATTATTTCTCTTCAAGGCACGTAGTGTTTTTAGCTCTTGCGGTGATAATAATTTTAACTTTTTCATTACTGGATAAAAAATGGATCAGGCGACTTGCCATATTCGGGTTTTTAGGAAGCTTGGTCATGCTTGTTCTGGTTAAGTTCTACGGTTTTGAAGTTAAAGGTGCGACGCGGTGGATAAATATAGGCGGGTTTTCCTATCAACCATCAGAGTTTATGAAACCTTTTTTTGCCGTAGTTACCGGGTGGATATTATCTCTTCACTATCACGAAGATTTTCCAAGTTTTAAAGTATGTTTTATGATATTCTTATGTGTTGCAGCGTTATTAATTATCCAGCCGGATTTTGGTATGCTTGTTATGGTGTCAGCTGTTTTCGGCATTCAACTATTTGTTGCCGGCTTACCAATTATTTGGTTATTTATTGCCATTTTTGCCTCGGTTTTCGGAAGCATCGGTGCTTACTTATTACTACCCCATGTGGCTTCTAGAATTAACCGATTTCTTGACCCGGTTAATAGTGAAAATTACCAGGTAACAAGATCATTAGAGGCTTTTGAATCAGGCGGTTTATATGGAAAAGGGCCGGGAGAAGGATCAGTAAAGCAATTTTTACCCGATTCACATACCGATTTTATTTTTGCCGTAGCCGGCGAAGAGTTCGGAGCAGTGATATGCCTTATGATTATCATTACCTTTGCTTATATTGTAATTAGAATTCTGGCTAATCTACTGCATGAAGATGATAAATTTATTCAAATTGCTGCTATAGGCATTATCTCACAGTTCGGCTTACAGGCTGTTATTAATATGGGTGTTAGTTTAAATTTATTACCGACAAAAGGCATGACCCTACCCTTTATAAGCTATGGAGGCTCATCTACTTTAGCCATTAGTATAGGAATAGGTATGCTACTTGGCCTTACTAAAAGAAAAGCTTCTTTAGTTAAATACAGGCTCCAAAACGTTGAAATTTAAACAAGATAATATTAATTATGCCTACAGGAAAGAAAAAAATAATATTACTAACCGCCGGCGGTACCGGGGGGCACTTTTTCCCAGCAGTAGCACTTGCAGAAGAATTAGCTAAAAACTCCGAACTAGAAGTTCACCTTTCCACTGATAATAGATGTAAAAAATATTTAACTAAGGATATCAACATCAAGTCTCACATAGTTGATTTATACATAAACCTTAGAGGAATGATTAATAAGTTAAAGATACCTTTTGCAATTTATTTATCTTTGATTAAAGCATTTATATTAATTAAAAAACTTAAGCCAGGGCTTATTATAGGGTTTGGAGGCTATCCTAGTTTCCCATTAATGTGGGTCGGACAATTACTTTCTATCCCGACTATTGTTTATGAGCAAAATTCTTTTTTTGGTAAAAGTAACAAATTTTTTGCCAAAAAAGCCATACTTATAGCTTTAGCCTATAAAAACACTGAAAATTTGCCGACGAACTATTCAGATAAAATCTTAATAACCGGTGATTTCGTCCGAGATAATATAAAAAACCTTCCAGAAAAAAGCAGTTTTAGCAATAAGCCCTTTAGCTTACTGGTATTTGGTGGAAGCCAAGGAGCAAAAATTTTCTCAAGTCTAATACCAGAAGCAATAAAGATTCTTCTAACTAAATACCCAGAAACTAATATAAGAATTGTACAGCAAGCGCTGGAAGATGATAAGGAAAGAGTTAAAAAAGCTTACGATGATTTAAAAATCCAAAGTACCATCTCTGATTTCTTTCATGATATTTACAAACAGTACGAAAATAGTCAGCTAGTTATTGCCAGATCCGGCGCAACTACCATAGCCGAATTAACTCAAATAGGATTACCGGCAATATTTATTCCACTTCCATCTTCTGCGGACGATCATCAATATTATAATGCTAAATCCCTGCAAGATTCTAATTGCTCGTGGTACTACCGGCAAGAAGAGATAACAGCTGAAATTCTAGCAGATAAACTCTATAATTTAATTAATAACCCATTGATAATTAAGGAGGCTTCGCTCAACCTATTAAAGCGCAAAACAGATGGTACTAAGCATTTAGCCAACACAGTCCTGAAAATAATTACTTAGTTTATAGCTCGACTGCAATAACTTGGTTGCAACTATCTACTATATATGACATTAATTGATCTTATGTATATATATTTGATTGTTAAATGATAATCGGAAAAATTCATGTTAAATAAAGCAGTTATTTTTGCCCTTTCCATTTTTCTTCTATCATCCTGTGCTACCGGGCCGGAAGGGTATTTTAAAAAATCAGCTAATAATAAGCTTTTTGATACTAAAGGTGCAAAAGGCGGTAAAAGAGCCCCTCTATATAATAAGAAATATATTTCTAAAGCCAAACAGAATGTAGCAAATAATGACTACGCTGACGAGGAGGAAGAATATGATGATTTACTTGAAAACGAAAATATTTCACAAGCAAATAGAGATATGTATCGTACGATTCTTGAGCAAGAACTTGAAAGTAAATATATAGGAAAAAAATCCAAGGAAAAATACAAGGAGAAACAAAATAAAGCATATCCTGTGTTAGTCAGAAATAGCCCACGAGCTGATGATCGCTACTTAGAGGATAATTCAGCATTAAGAGCAGAACTTGATCAAATTAAAACAATGCTTAATGAAACTAAAAATGAAATGGCTAATTATAGATGCCCAACAGCACAGGAACTCGAAAAGGCTCAAGCTACTTCAGGTGCTTCAGGAAAAGATACAGATAATTTGAGCGATTACGGCGAGACCGTTAACAAACAGAAAGCTAAATCTGCTCCCCGTACTAAAAACCCCGATTCGAACAAGGAACCATCAGCTGCTGAACCTGTTAAGGCAATTTAGCATTTCTTACCAAGAATTATTTACTATCAGCTTGGCGCAGTAAGGAAAGTAGAAGTATAACAAATATGAATTCATAGGAATATGTAGCCAACCCCGTAGCATTTAACGCCCTGGTAGAGCGCGGTTCTATAATTGCTAAGTAAAGACAAATGATAACGCCATCTAAATATTAATCAAGCAACTAAACACTAAGATTTGTACTATAATTTCTGCCTTCTGCCCTATATATATTTACCCTTATACCTTTTTACCATTAAATCGCTTCGATGCCCAATAAAGCATCCTGCGGTAACCTCATACTGACCGGCTTTATTAAAACCGGCTTTATTATATACACGAATAGCTCTAGGGTTATTTTCATCGGGATCAATAAAAAAGGTATCCGCTTTATTATCCACTTCACCCTTATAAAAATCTACAAATGCAGACAAAGTTGGCGCACCGAGACCACATCCTAAATATTTTTTATTTCCTATACCAAAATCAAGTGATATAGTATGCCCTGCTTTCGACATATTTGCCAGATGAACTTCTGAAAGATCTGTTTGATTTCTTTCTAAAATATCTGACAAAATAAAAGCGTGCGGCTCATCATCAATATAGCCAACCCAATACTTCGTTGTGCCAGCAAAATATTTTTGCGGTTTTTCATAGATAAAATTTAAAATATCATCTTTATGATTCTGGCTATTATCCCAAAATTCTTGAATATGCTTCTCCTGAAGCCAGCTAAAAATAATATCGATATGCTTTAAAGCAGCTCTTTCAAAATGAATATTCATAATTCTTTCTAAAATAGAATTGAAACATCCTCAGCATACTGCAATACCTAGTTCCTGACTTTTATTACTTACCGTTTGGTTTCTGAATTAGTAAGTTATTACTATTATTAGTTAGATTATTTTCAAAATCATATAATTCCAACATGAAATATTCATTCTCCGGTAATTTGGTTTGTGGAAAAATTGTACTAAACTCATTAAGAAATGATTTAAACAACCTACCTTTAGCTATTACCGTTCTGGTGCCAACTGGAATCTTATTATGTAAGGCATAGGAGAAAATAACCGGATAAGCTAAATTACCGACTTTCATATTTATTTTATTACCGGAAGATTTGGAATCATAAATTACTTCACTATTGCTAAGTTTGGTAATTCTAGCATTATAAACTGCACTACCTCCGCACAATAGAGGTAACTTATAAGCTATTTCATCATCAAAAACTTTAATATCTTCATTTACAAAGTTTTTTGGCATTATTTCTTTAAGAGTTACATTCAGCTTGAAACTATCTACTTTATCAGCTTTCACCCCTACCCTATCTGTATACTTACTTGAAATTACAGCATGCCTTGTTTGCCCAACCCTCATGCCGACAATTACGGCATCAACCGCAGGAGCTATCTGGTCGCTACCTAGGGGATAAGTCACTGTTTTTTCGCTAATAAGCATATTATTAGCAGCTAAAATTTTATATGCTACAGTTACCACATGCCCACATGTTGCTGGTCCTTCCCCTCCTTCGCCAAAAGTTTTTATATCAAACATGGCTTCAACTAAATTATCATTGTTAATCTTGAATCCCTGCCCTGAACCGGCCATAGGTTTATTTATAGGTTGCAGAATATTTTCAAAAAACATTCTTCCTTCATCTGTTTTTAAAACATTAATAAGTACATTTGAAATAGTCTTTTCAACAAAATTACCGGTCATGTCCGGAGGAACCTGTGTAGCAGAGCTAGAAGTATCAGATTTATTTTTATCATTCATTTCAACAGCTGGGACCTTAATATCATCGATATTGTGTTTAAATATCATGTAAATAATGGCGATTGAAATTATTAAAGTTAATATTTTTTGCATCGTTATATTTCCTGTATATTTCACTAATTAACCAAATAGTAAATTAAGAGCTTAAAAATTACAAATAACACTCTTCTTCAGAGCCAAAAACTTTTCCCGTGTTGTGATAATTATTAAGATTCAAGCTTAAAGCAAGATAATGTGAGGCTTTTTCACCCAGTTCTAAGAAACTGCTAATTCTAATTTAATATTAAACTATTCACATAAATAAGAATTTATTATGCTCATAGCTAAGGCACAGCGATATATCGGATAATTTATTTTATAATGGTTTCTATGAAATTTAATGTATTTTTTGTTTTTCTATTCATAAACATAATTTGCCTTAACAATAGCTTTGCGGATTCTTCAGATTCTGACTTCTATTTAAATAAAATGAATTTTTGTAAAATCACCCCAAAAGCAGAAAATAACTATGAACCAGAAAATTTTGAACTAACTAATAACTTACTACGTGAAACCGGTCAGAAATCCTTATACTGTGGGGAAAAAATCATTATAACCGGAGTAGTGGTAGATCAAAACTGTGTCCCAGTCGGCGATGCTAAAGTATATATTTGGCAAATTAACTGTAAAGGAAAATATCCTTACCAGCCACTTAAAAAAGACATCAATAAAAAGCTTATAGATACTGATCAGCCTCTTACTTTTACCGGTAATGGAGTTGCAACAACAAATAATAAAGGGGAATTTCACTTTATTACGGTATACCCTCCGGCAATTCATGGAATTGGATCACATATTAATGTTAGAGTCGAACACAGAAAGCTTGGAACTTTACAAACGCGCCTGTTTTTAAAAGGGCACAAGCTTGACTCTCCGCAATATTATCCGGAACTGTCTAATATTTATGAAGTAGCTGCCAAGAAAAATATTAGTATTTACGATTATCAGATAGTCATAGCTGGTGAAAGTGAAGATAATTATTAGTTTTAGCTGACAAATACAAGGTAGGGAAGCTTATTTATGTAATGGGAAATATGCGATTTTCAAGTCTAACTATATTATTGGGTTCTATATTTCTTTTGTCCTAAACTTCAAGAAGGTAATCTTCATTTCTTTTATGCAGCTACAATAAAAATTCCCGTGGTAGATCTCCTATAGCATACCTTTAACTATTAAAAGGCACCTTTCATAATAATTATTTTACAAACTAGCTTTGTACTAAATTTATACTAAAATAATAAGATAGTATTTTTGCCGGAATCAATTATCCCCTACTTTTAGAGCAGCAATAAAAGCAGATTGCGGGATTTCAACATTTCCTATATTCCTCATTCGTTTTTTCCCGGCTTTCTGTTTTTCAAGCAATTTTCTTTTACGGGTAATATCGCCGCCGTAACATTTTGCTAAAACATCTTTTCTCATAGCTTTAACATTTTCTCTGGCTATTATTTTCCCGCCTATTGCAGCTTGAATAGCTATTTGAAATAACTGCCGTGGAATGAGATCTTTTAACCGTGCACATAATTCCCGTCCTCTTGTTTCGGCTCTGGATTTGTGAACAATTATCGATAGCGCATCTACAGGATCACCGTTAACTAGAATGCTAAGCTTAACCAAATTACTTTCCTCATATCCGTCTATTTCCCAGTCAAAGCTTGCATAACCTTTGCTACAGCCTTTTAGGCGATCATAAAAATCAAAAACAATTTCATTTAGCGGTAGTCTATATACAACCATTATCCTTCCGGCAATGTATTTCATGTCGATTTGCACTCCTCTTTTATCCGTACAAAGGGTAAGTACCGAACCTAAATATTCCTCAGGAACCATAATAGTTGCACGAATCCATGGTTCTAGCATTGTTTCTATTGCCTGCGGATCCGGAAAATCAGCCGGATTATGAACTTCAACTTGTTTCCCGCCTCTTAAATTAACCTTATATACAACACTTGGCGCTGTCGTAATTAAATCCAGATCAAATTCACGCTCTAATCGTTCCTGGACAATTTCAAGATGCAGAAGACCAAGGAAGCCACATCTAAATCCAAAACCAAGGGCAGTAGAACTTTCTGTTTCGAATTCCAGGCTTGCATCATTAAGACGTAGCTTACCTAGAGAATCTTTTAGACGCTCAAAATCCGAAGCATCTGCTGGAAATAAACTGCAAAACACTACCGGTAAATTAGGTTTAAAACCGGGCAGCATTTTTACTTCAATTTTACTATCTTCGGTAATTGTATCACCAACTTTACATTCAGTTACCTGCTTGATTGAAGCAGTAAAAAACCCTAATTGGCCTGCCTCTAAAACATCGCACATTACTTTCTTTGGAGTAAAATAACCGACATTATCGACAATATAAGTGTTTTTGGTCGATAACATTTTGATTTTCATGCTTTTCTTTAACTGGCCTTGAAAAATTCTAACCAGAATTACCACGCCTAGATACTGATCATACCAGCTGTCTACTAACAGAGCTTTTAGAATGTTAGGATTTTCATTTTGGGCAAAATCATTCTTTGGAGCCGGAAGTCTTGTAACAATCGCTTCTAACACATCCTCTATACCGATTCCACTTTTAGCTGAGACCAATAAAGCATCAGAAGCATCTATTCCAATAACGTTTTCTATCTGTTCTTTAACCCTTTCTGGCTCTGCTGCTGGTAAATCTATTTTATTTAAAACTGGAACAATTTCATGGTTATTATCAATCGCCTGATAAACATTAGCTAATGTCTGGGCTTCAACGCCCTGGCTTGCATCAACTACTAAGAGTGACCCTTCACATGCGGCCAGTGATCTGCTAACCTCATAAGAGAAATCGACATGGCCTGGGGTATCCATAAGGTTAAGCTGGTACATATTACCGTCTTTAGCTTTATACTTCAGCCTAACTGTTTGAGCCTTAATAGTAATTCCGCGTTCTCTTTCAATATCCATTGAATCAAGCACTTGCTGGCTCATTTCTCTCTTTTGTAGACCCCCGCAATATTCGATAAGCCTATCAGCTAAAGTAGATTTTCCGTGGTCAATATGAGCTATAATTGCAAAATTCCGAATAAATTTCTGTTCAGTCATTTTTTTCTAAAAATCTTTATAAGCTATAATCTAAGCTCATAAACTATGAAATGAGCTATTAACGGCCACATTATAACACTTATTTTGCTTAATCCTAGAAAAATTAATAAGAAGCTAGAGCACTGCTTTATATTTATTGAAAATAAAAGAGGTAAGATATAAATACTTATCTTACCTCTTTATATATTATAGAATCGACAACTAATAATTTCCGCTATTTTTTTAATCTTCTATTAATGTTATATCTCCTACAGGTTCTACATCACTAAAGCCTAAATAATCAAGAACTACGTGCGATGATGATTCGGAAATAGATTTATCGGGTGATGCTTTACCAGAATCAAATATGCCCTCTAAAATTTCAGATAGCTCCGCTTTCCCACTCTTGGAGTAAACATTTAGTACAGGCAAAAAATAGGTTTTAAACCAAGAAGTGAAAAGTTCTGACTGCGTTACACTAAAATCAGTACCAGTACCCTCAGTTTGATTCTGATGGATTTTACCAGCTGTTTCTCCGACATAATAAGCTATCATTTCCCTTGCATAATGCTTATTTAAATATTCATAACTAGAATGACCTTTAATAGAAAAGTCCTCTCTTGCAGCTTTTTCTATATTTTCTTGTGACTTACTAATTGGATTTTCTAAGTGATAAGGTCTGTGATCAAATTTGTCATCAAATAAAAAGCCAACCACATTATGAGTATATTCATGGACTAACGTATCCAAATTTGAAGATACAGTAGAAGTGTAAATGGTTGAGGGTTCAGTTCCAATTGTGATTGATGTTCCATCCACTGTTGCGTAGCCATCTGTTTCACCTCTGCTAAATTTAAAAACAATAGGATTCAAATCTGTAGCGATGGTTAAAATCGTCTTAATAAGGTTCGTTTCATCATGCTTTAAAACTATTTCCAATCCATCTACTAATTTACTAATGGACGGCATAATGCTTTCCTGGTCGGTAACCCTTGTTAAATAAGCATATTTTAAGAGGTTCTGGGTTATTGGACTTATGCATAATTTTGCAATTTCACCACCTATGAACTTTTCTCTATTAAAGTTAAATTCACCCGATTTATTTAAATACGCCATAGTTACTGGATCAATCTGATCATAGAGCTTTTCTGGCACATTTTTAAAAAATTCCTTATTTTCTATTACTAATTTATGGAGTACCTTAATGGCATCGTAATCAGCATGTTTTAATAGCGAGAATTGGCCTAAAGATTTTAGTTGAATACTATGCGGTAACGTAGCTATTAACTTTATCCTATCTTCATATTTTTCTAATCCTTCTATTGGCTTCCCCTTAACTTTAAGTGCAGGTAAACTTTCTGAATCAAAACTAAATGTACGTTCTTCAACCGGAGTTATTGCAGCAGGGATGCTAAGCGGAGTAACTCCTTCTATTAATAAGAAGGCGGGATTACTACTGATCTCACCTTCTAAAGATATAAGCGGTAATTCTCCCAGATCAGGACTAAAAAACCATCCGCTGCTAGATGGGCTACTAAGTGGAGTAATTCCTGGTACGTCAGACACCGGATTACTACTGACATCACCTTCTAAAGATATAAGCGGTAATTCAGAAATATCAATAGCAGTATCTACTGTTAGCACATTACCAATTTTATTGAATTCTTCTTGAGTATTAACTTTAT
>CAIKLL010000201.1 GCA_903828265.1 uncultured Rickettsiales bacterium | reverse complement strand
TAGTGAAATACAATGATTATTTATACTATAAAATTATTTTCACAGAAACATTTTATTTTTATTAAATAAGTGTTAGATATAACTATATATACAATCACTAGTAGACACTAATTGAAAGAAAGTTCTGATCTTAGATATAAATATAGCTATAAACAACTTGATACAATTTTGGTGTTTTATCAATATGCTCTTTCAATAGTTGAATATTATAATCCAAATCTCTTTTAGTATACACTTGCCCTTGTATAACATATGAAGGTTTATTTGATTTAGCAGCTTTTAAAAAATCTTCCATTAGCTTTTCATCCATACTTTTATTACGCACTATGTAGATTGAGATATCTTCAAAAGAAGCAAATCTTTTCAATTCGTCTTTAATGAATACTAGGTTAGTATGGCTATCTATATGAGCCAGTGAAGCACTACCCTGTTTATCTTTTATTATTAAAGCAACGCATGAAATTAAGCCAATAGTTGCTAAACCTACACTTTCGTCTCCAGATCGCCTTATAATTTCATTTTGAGCTGCCACAATTAACTTCATTAACTTCTCCTCCTTTAGATATTATTACTTTCGCGTCACTATTTGCATATATATACTGTACTGACACAGTTCAATCAACATACCAGAATTTTTCCGCATCACAAATGACTTTTTTAGTCTCTTCAGACAGCTCTTCTGGTTTTAGAAGTGACCAGATTAAAATATGTGTATCTAAAATGATATTATCACTCATGCTCTGCATCCCATTTATCATCAATAGAGATAATATCAGACTTAATCTCTGCTTTGTTCTTAAATAATCAAAATAAAGAGCTGTTCTTATGATTAATAGGCTCTATCTTAGCAATTGGTTTGTCTCTTTTTGTAATAGTAATGGTTTGATGTGTTTTTTGAATATCATCAAATATTTTAAGACAATGAGTTTTAAAGTAACTGATAGCAATTTTATTCTTCATTGTAATCTTATGCATACTTATACCGGTATTGTATTATGACTATATATAGTAGTCAATAATAAGCTGATTAGTTATGTTTTGGTAGGAATTATAATTATAAAACTATAAAAATAATAATTTTTTAGATTATATTGGACTATAATCTTTTTTTCAATGCCATATATCTATTCCTATTTTAACTTGACTGCGCTGTCAATAAGAAAGTAAAGTGCACCACTAAAAAGTAAAAATAAACATACAAAATTTACAAACATTAATAATTCTAAGCTTTTATTTTGAGTATGTGAGTGGTTGAGAATGCAAAATATGCGAATAGGCTATTTCATAGGCAGTTTGAGCTTATTTTGCTAAACTCACCGTATGAATTTATGGTATTTTTTGGGTAGTTATTTTATTTTTGCGATAGAATTGTTAAATCTATAGCTATCTCCATTCATTTCAATAATCTTGCTGTGATGAGTAATTCTGTCTAATAATGCAGCAGTAAGTTTGTCATATTTAAATACCTGAACCCAATCAGAAAATTGAAGTTTTGTCGTCATTATTAAAGAGATGGTTTCATATCGTTGATTAATAATATCATACATTAGTTCAGCACCTGTATTAGACAGAGGCACATATCCTATCTCATCTATTATTAATAATTTATGTTTTGCTAATTTATTATGTAATCTTGATAAACTAAGTTCATCTCTTGCTTCCATTAAATTATTGGCTAATTTAGCAGCTGAGGTAAAATGTACCGAGATATTTTTTGGCAAGCTGCAACCCCTAAAACTACAGCTAAATGTGTTTTACCAGTCCCTGCATTACCAAGCATTATTATATTTTGTGCTTTTTCTATGAATTCACAATTCCCAAAATCTAATATTTTTTATTTATCTAAATTTGGCAACTGATTGGCTACAGGTTAATAAGTTAAGTTGAAAATTAAGTATAAATTATTTTGTACTTAAAAATTAAATATAGTTTTTTGATATGCTTTTATTATTATAAAGTAATATGATATTAATCTAGAATAAACAAAAGAATGTATAGAAATAATAGTTTTAATTAAATGCAATACATCAATGGAACGTAAGTATATGAATTCTTTTTATAAACTGATAAGTTCATCAACTTCTTATTTTGACAATCAAAATAACGTTCTCAAAGCTTATTATATTGATACTTATTTAGGTTTAATGGTAGCTGTTGCTGATGAAAAGGTTCTATACATATTGGAGTTTTTTGATAAAAAATGTTTAGAATATGAGATAAAAAAACTATGTGTAAAAATAAAATCAGGCATTACTGTAGGGAAGACAGTACCAATTATTTCTATTGAGAAAGAGTTAGAATTATATTTTAAAGGTCGGTTGAGAGTGTTTAAAACCTCAGTATATCTTTTAGGTACCTCTTTCCAAAAAATAGTTTGGAATAATTTAAAAGATATTCCTTATGGAGAAACTATAAGTTACTTAGATCAAGCAAAAGTGATGAATAAGACATCAGCATGTCGAGCTGTTGCAAATGCTAATGGTGCAAACCAATTAGCGATTGTAATTCCATGCCATCGTGTCATTCGTAGAGATGGAAACTTAGGTGGTTATAGTGCGCCGGGATTCAACGTAAGCAATGGCTAATTGAGCATGAGAAAAGCCAAAGAAGGCCTAAGGTTAGAGAAGCTGCAAAAGTGGCAATTTGAATTTACTTTACTGCATTTCTGATCATATGAACCATGCATAACTGCACTGTTGTATCTGGGAAGACACTATTTATTGCATCTGTAAAACCTTTAAGATCATCTACACAAGCTACATATATCTTTTCTACTCCTCTATTTTTTAGTTCAGTGACCACGCATCCAGAATTTCACTCCCTCTGTTTTACTTATCCATATTCACTCCTATAGCTAAATATACTGCTTTATTTATAATAGTATGATTATTCTCTAGCTTTTACATGTATACAATCTAAATACAATATCGGATATACGCTATCTAAACATCTGTTTTGCCATTTATTCACCTCATCCATAACTTCATCTGTAATTGTTGAGATTAACTCTTTCGACACTTCTGTCTTATATAAATCTTTTATATACTCCTGTATTTCACTCATTGCCATCCCTCTAGCATATAATGATATGACTTTTCATCAAATCCTTCAAATCTCCTCAAACCCCTTTGGTACTAACTGTGGCTCGTATTCTCCTTCCCTATCTCTTGGCACATTTATTCTTATTTTACTTCCCTCATTATCTATAATTGTTTTTTCATTATTGCCATTTCTTCTATTATAGCTTTTTTTTCCTCTTTCATGTTTACTATATCCCAGCTCATGATTCATTTCTGCTTCTAATGCTCTTTCTACCAGCTTCTTCTTCATTATTGAGAATATCCCATCTTTTTTTATCAGATCTTGCGGATCTATTTGTGATATTAACTGATCTATCAGTTTTTCATCTATTTGATCTTTATACTTTTCTGTCATTTTGTCTCCTTTATTTATGTTATTTTTACCCTATACCGGGTTCACTTTTTACACAAATTATATGACAAACTCTGGTAAAGGGGCAGTTTTAGAATATGCAATTTAATTTTAGCAATAATTTTTATTAAAAATTAGATATTTAAATGCATTATTTCCTCGGGCTCACAGCTTGTCATTGCCACTTTCGCAGCTTCTCTAACCTTAGGCCTAATTGAGAAATTTAAGGTTTATTTTGTGCCATCGGTATTTGCATATAGTCAGGAACTTAGAGTTGCTGTGCCTATTTCTTCAAGTTTTCTTGCAATAGATGAACTTGAAAAACATGCAGTATATGCAGCTAGTAAATCAAAAGAGAGGTTAAGATGAGAATTCTAGAGAAACAATTTAACTATTATGGCCAGCATCATAGCCATCATTGTAGACATAAGAGGAAGCATCCATTTAAGCATATCTACTTTAGATTGTTTGATTTCATCACGAGTGGCGGCGATTTCCTTACTCAATTTGTTATCAAGTTTAATAATCTCATTTTTAACCTCGGCAATTTCCTTCTGAAGCTCAGATTTAACCTCAGAGACTTGTTCACGAGTAGCAAGAATAGAAAGATCAAAATCTCTAGATTCAAGAAGAGATTTGACAAGGACCTCGGCTTGTTTCTCATTAAAGCCGCTTTCTTGGAGGCTTTTAACGTATTTATGAGTATCAAAAGTTTTGTAATGCATAAACTTATTCATTATAGAAAGAGTGTTATTAAATATTCAATCATAGCTGCTGTGATAATAACATTTAACCTGAATAATGTAAATGCCAAATCAGGGTTGTTGGGTAAGCTTGGCATGAGCTCTAACTATAATCGACCAGAAATATGGCACGATCAATTAGGTAATTTTGCGACAGGTAGTAGTTTATATGCTAGAACACCATCTACAGAGCTGCGATTATTAAGTTTTGATATGCCATCCTTTGATGCAGGATGTGGTGGTATTAACATAAATTTTGGTGGTTTTGGTTATATCAGTGGCGGTCAAATTCAGATTCTGATTAAACAAAATAAGGAATAATGCATTATCCTATACGGACACGTGTTAAGATCAATGGCATTCGGTTAGACTAGACAGATGAGAATAAGTGTGATAGAAAGGAAGAAAATAAATGGGCAATGGAGAAAGCAATGCAATCAGAAGAAAGAGAATTGATAAAAATTAAGGAAATAATAGACAAAGTGTCAAATAAATACGATAAAATATGGAAAAAACGTAATAGAGAGATAGATAGCAAATTTTTAGTAAGTTTTATATTCCAAAAAATAACAAATAAAAATAAAGGCTATGGTATATCATTAGCGGAATTATGGGATAATTACGAAAAGAATAAGATAGAAAAAGGGAAAAAGAAAATATATGCAGTATCATCAGTATGCGAAGCAAGACAAAAATTACATGAAGATATATTTCAAGAAATAAATGAAGAAATAGTATTAAAATATGGGAAGAGTAACAAAGAAGAATTATTATTGAACAAGCATAGAGTTTTTGCAATAGATGGAACTAGGGTAAATTTACCTAGAGAAATGGTAGATTGTGAATACAAAACATGCAACACAGAATCCTATTATCCGCAAGGATTGCTGAGTAGCATGTATAATGTAAACACACAAATAGTTCATGATTTTTGTTTAGAGAAATATATGAATGAAAGAGTATGTGCTGCAGAGCATATAAAATCCTTAGAAGAAGGAGATGTAGTGATTTTTGACAGAGGATACTTTAGTTACTTAATGTTACAGCAATGCAAGAAGTTAGGGATTAATCCGATCTTTAGAATATCTGTTAATTTGGCAAATAAAGAGATCCAAGATTTTATATCAAGCAATGAAGTAGATGCTATAGTAGAATATACACCAGCATCTACAGTAAAGAATCAGCTGAAGAGACAAGGATATGACTTGAATTTTAAATCAATAGAATTACGGCTAATTAAGCATGAAATAGAAGGTCAAATATATCTTTATGGAACTACGTTAATAGGAAAAGAGTATAAAACAGAATTATTTGGAGAATTATACCATGATAGATGGAAAATAGAGGAGCTGTATAAGATTTCAAAATGTTTGGTGAATCTTGAAGAATTTAGCTCTAAATCTGAAAGAGGTCTAAAACAGGAGATATACGCACACTTTGCTCTGATTAACTTAGCAAGACTTTTTTCCAATATATCGCAGATTAAAAACGGGGATGATAAGAACGATATTCAATATAATTTTAAGAATTGTTTGAATTTGATTGGCAACAATATACAAAGCTTAATATATAAATCAGCCAAAATCATAGTAAATATTGCATCAGATATAATTGTGAAAATATCTAAGATAAAGCAAAGAATTAGGCCAAATAGGAAATACAAGAGAATTTCTCATCGACCCTTTAATAGGTGGGTATTTAATCGTAGATGTCATAGTGTATGAGTATTAACCGAATGCCATTGGTTTTACATCAGGGGAGCAAGGTCATACTTTGTTTTTAGGAACAACTGGTTCAGGTAAAACCACAGCAATACAAGATATAGTAACAACAATATGGGGAAGAAACGGTAAAGCCATTATTATTGATATTAAAGGTGATTATATTCAGAAGTTCTATAATCCCCGAACTGATATAATACTAAACCCACTTGATAAAAGAGGCAGTAATTGGCATATATTTGGAGAGACTAACCCACTAAAGGGATATGCAACAATAGCAAAGTCATTAATACCAATAGACTCATCAGATCCTACATGGACAGATGCGGCAAGATTAGTATTTGGAGAGATGGCAAGTAGTTATTCAAAATCAGGGATATCGTTAGCTGAATTAGTAGACAAAATATTAAAAACAGACACATCGACACTTTGCAAGATTTTACAAAAGACATGTGCATCAAAAATAATCAATGAGAATTTAGAGAAAGCTGCGTTATCTGTCTTAATGGTGCTTAGTGCATATTTGAGACCACTAAAATTATATGATGATAGTAATAAATGCTTTTCTATAACAGATTGGGTCAAAAGCAAAAAAGGATCAAAAGAAGATATGGATAAATCATTTTTATTTATAGGTTCTCGTCCTGAATCAAAAAGAGAATTAAATCCTATGGTATCAACACAAATAGATATAGCAATTAATGCAATGAGGTCACTAAGCAGAAGCAGTAATGTGCCACACATATGGTTCATACTAGATGAATTGACATATTTTGATAATCCGATACCATCATTAATAGATGGCATTACTACAGCTAGATCATATGGCGGGTGCTTTGTGCTTGGCGTACAGGATATGAGTGCATTATCAAAAATATACTCAAAAGAAAGATCAGAAAGCATAGCAAATAACTGCAATACAAAAGTATTCATGAAAATATCAGGAGCAGAGACAGCAGATTGGTGTTCAGAAAATATAGGGAAGGGAGAGATTGAAGAATGGGATGAAGGAATATCGTATGGCGCATCAGAAATGAGAGATGGTGTTAACATGCAGAAATCCAAAAAAATGAAATCAGCGGTATTGCCATCAGAATTAACGCTAATGAAAACAGGGGAGGGAATATTAAAGTTTTCAGGATATAAACCAGCACGAACAAAAACTAGAAAAAGAACTCAATATATATTTCCTAATAATGAGCCCTATATAGAAAACACAGAATTAAGGAAGAGATTAGAAAAAGAAGTAGATGAGCAAATAAGGCATACAGAGATTATAGAAGAAAAGATATTACTAGCAGCGGAAAAAAAGCCTACATCTGCGGATTCAGGTGTGGGCAATGCAGAGGGGAATAACGCAGTAAGCGTTGCAAATAATGTCGATACTACCAAAGCAAATGACAATATTGTAAATAATAGCATTGCTTTAAACAATAAAGGTACGTCTAAAAAGCAAAGCACTAAGCAAGCATCAAAGGAAAATGAACAAAATTTTGATATATAAAGATGTACAGAAAAAATATATGATATAATGCCAAAGATTGAAAAAATAGAAGCAAAGAGTAAAAATGATAAAAGAGTTGCAATGAATAAATCCACACGAAAAAAGCTTTTTAAATTTGTAGCTAACTTTATAAAAAAGCCAAGCTATATGCTATTATTGGCAATAGGCGCACTAATCTTCTGGGAATACTATGCTCAAGATATGGGAATGAAAGAGAGCATAAAAGATACAGCAAGAGTAGTTGATGGAGACACTATTGCTATAGATACTTATACAGGAGTGCGAAAAATCAGACTAAAAGATATGGATGCGCCTGAATTATCACAAAAATGCAGTTATGGTGATAACCAACAAATAAAATACCGATGTGGTGAGGAAGCGGCTTTACATCTTAGGAAGATGATAAATAGTAAGTCGATAGAATGCACAAATGAAGGAAATGATATATACGGAAGACAGCTAGCTTATTGCTATGCTGACGGAACAAATATAAATCGCAAAATGGTACTTGATGGCTGGGCTGTAAGCTATAACAACAAATTTATACCAGAGG
>CAIKLL010000200.1 GCA_903828265.1 uncultured Rickettsiales bacterium | reverse complement strand
TGAGATCGGGTCTATAATTCTACTTTCTTTAGGGTTGTACCATAGAATGATATAAAATAGCCTAAATATAAATTTTAAAGTGAAAAAATCAATTGATAATCACCTACTCGTATGCTAGCCTTCCATATAGGAATTATTATCGTATATTTTGAATATTTGTTAAAGTCCTTTAATATATATACCGGAAATAAAATTTTATGGGTACTCGTGCAGCTGACTACACTGAATATATAGATATTACTACCAGTACCGTCAGAAGAAAAAGAACCGGAATGCTTTTAAGGGATAGCGAAGATATATTTATTGTCGATCCTAATATTAGCATTCCAAAAAACAAACAGACTAACTTTTTAAGCAAAATACAAAATGATTTAACGATTAATTCAGAAAAGCCCTATTACTTTGCCAAAACTTCTTTACAACCAATAAGTGAACCTAGCACTGAACAACTAGAATATTTTACGAATGCAGAAAACTTTTCACTATCTCCTACTAATACATTAGCACCAATAACATTTCTTAAGAGCAAAGCCAAATTACCAGAAGATAAGCAGTTAATAGTAAAAAATAATGATAGTTTAACTGACGAAGCCATTATAACAGTTGAATCATCAGAAATTGTAGTAATAACTGAAAAGGACATTGACCAAAGTTCACAAATACTAGAATCGCAGTCAGATTTAGGGGAAGAAAATGGAATCCAAGACCTAAAAACTGAAATAGAGATACAAATCCCGACTAAAGTGAACAAAGAAATTATAGGATATGAAGGTGAAAATTTACTGCAAGATCAGTTGGAACAAAGACTCGAGGAACGAAGACTCGAGGAGCAAAGACTCGAGGAACAAAGACTCGAGGAGCAAAGGCTAGAACGCGAGAGGATAGCTCGAGAAGAGGGGGAAAGAGTAAGACAGCAAAAGTTGAAGGAATATTATGATAAACATAATGCAGAAGTTTTAGCAAGAACAGAAAGGCAAAAACAAGAAGAAGAGAGGCAGAAGCAAGAACGGCTACAAAAGTTCAAGAAATATCATGAACAACAAGTAAGAAAGATTCTATTTCAGTTAGAACGTCAGAAAAAATTAGAAAAACAAAGACTAGAGAGGGAAGAATTAGAGAAACTGAAAGCAAAAAGTTTACTAGATGAATTAAAAGAAGGAATAGTATTATTAGAGCTAGCACAGAAACAAGCTGCAAAAAAGCTATTACCAGCCGGAGTTTTTTTTTAAGAACATCCGCTTGTGCGCGAAGCAAAAAACCAACTAGGGTTACAAAAAGGAGCACTAGAAAAAGGAGTAATACCAGAATTGGGAAAATTAGAAGAGTTAATAAGGGGAATAACTAGAACCGCAGAAGTAATAACACTTGAAACAGAGAGATTAAGCCAAGCAGAAGCTGAGAGAGTAAAGTTTAAATTCACACATAAAATAAAGGAGCCTTTAAAGGTAGAAAAAACCTTTTTCCAAAAGTTAAAAGAAAAATTTAGCGGGTGTTTTTCAGCAAATGACATTGAACCAAAGCCAAAAACGATTGAAATGGTGTCAGTTTTACATAGTAAGATGCAAGATAATGAAATACCTATTGATCCATTAGGAGAACAAGCTTGTATTATTAACCCTGATGAAATTATATAAATTTATAATAACCACTGACTTCATATACCGTAAGCTTAAATTAAGTTTAAATTGGATTAAAATATTTAACAGACAAATAAGGGCAAAAAAATTGTAGTTTTATTTTAAGAAGGAAAAAAAATCCCTCTTGTAAACACTAATAGTATCGAAATGAAATAAAAACGGGTTAGAATGTACGGTATCTAGTAATATAGATTAAAATATAAGAGCCTGCCCTATCAATAACGACGTGAAGTAGTAAACTAAAAATATATTTATATATTTTATTTCCAGCATTATCTTTAGAGTGAATATAAGTTCGCCTTACATCAATTATTGAGATATTTTAAAATCTTCATCTTGGTAAAAATGGGATGTCTCTTCCATATTGTACTTTATAAAGCTTATATAACAAAGAATTAAACTTTATAGATTTTTTTAGTACCCCCAATTATACCCCTTTTTATTATTTTAGGGGGTTAATGTTTTAAAATAAGCAAGGAAATTATAACTACCAAAATCCATATCAATTTGGTGCTAATAATTTAAGATTGTCTTTTTATAACAACTAAAATTTGTTGTGTGGTAATTAAAATACTAGCATTAAAGGTGAGCCTAATAAATACAATTTATCCTCAAACTATTTCATTTGTTAATTCATTCAGCTTTAATCAACATCTTTTTGTAGTAAATAGGAGGTTATCGTTGCAAGTTTTTAGTATGTAAAGTTTTCAATACGACAGTTTTCTCTTACTGCTATATACCCAAATATTTTTCAAAAAATAACTTCAGCCTCTCAAAAACCTTTGCCTTTTTTTTTCCCTCTCGTGTTCTGTTTACAGAACATAGAAGTTGATGGCAAAATATCTGCAAATGCTTGCCCTGTCGATTTCAGTTCACCATCACGAAAAGCATTATTAATGAATGTAATAGTTTTATCATGTTTAAGATTTTCTTCACTAATAATCTTATTTAACTCCTCAGTTCTGCTTTTGTCTGTAAAAGTTCTCCAATCTTTGTCTACATCACTGCAGAAATTTATCATTTTTATAAAACTCTTAATGAGCTCTTTCTTGCTACGTAGTTCAATACTTGAGTTAATCTTTTTGTCAATATCGGTCAAGATTTGCTTATCTTCTAAATTAGATTTTCTATAATTCTGAATAAGTTGTAGTATATAGTCAATGTTTACTGTAACTTGTTTTACAAGTTCTATTTCGAACTCAATATCATCATTGATATTCTCTTTATCTGACTCATTAGGTTTTCGATGTTTGTCATATATGTCTAGATAAACACTCTGATAATCTTGAAAATCACGTTCAGATAGAACCTCATTTCCGGCAAAATCATCAAACGAAGTAAGAATATTACGAAGTCGTAGTATTGAGCCCCACAGCTTGATAAAATCTTTTTCTTCTTGTTCTCCTTTAATTGATAAAGGTAGTATAAAAAACTTTTGCAGTTCAGTTATAAAATCGATATACCCTTTTTGATGTTTTCCATTCTGTTCCCATCCCTTGTAATAATCATTATAAGATTTTAATAGAACAATTCCTCCTACTTCTTCCTTGCTAAAAATAGAGAGAGCATCTTTTGTTGCCTGTTCTAGATCACGAAAACAGACTATATTTCCAAATGTTTTAAACGAATTTAGTATACGGTTTGTTCGCGAAAAGGCTTGAAGAAGACCATGGTAACGTAGATTTTTATCCACCCATAAGGTGTTTAAAGTTGTTGCATCAAATCCCGTTAGAAACATATTTACGACGATTAGCAAATCAATTTCCCGGTTTTTCATGCGCTGTGAAATATCTTTATAATAATTTTCAAACTTATTGGAACTGGTGTCGTAGCTTGTACCGAAATAATTGTTATAATCGACTATGGCTTTATCTAAGAAATCCCTAGATGATTGATTTAATCCGCTTGTATCCAAAATCTTCATCCGGAAGGATACCATCCTCGTTTTCTGCTTCGTTCGCACTAAAGCTGAAAATTATAGCTATTTTTAATCCTGAATTTCGAGACTTAAATTCATCATAGTATTTCCGAGCTGCTTCAATGGAGCTCACGGCAAAAATAGAATTAAAACCACTAAGACGTACCCTGTTTCTGATTTCTTCAATTTTCTTTGTCAGCTCACGTTTTTTATTTGTAACAACCTCTGCAATGTTTGTAAGTTTGTTAAAAGAATAAGAACCACTATTACGTTTTGTTTTTTGTTCAAAATGTTCAAGTATATAATTTGTAACTTGACTAATCCTTTCAGGAGAGTTAGTAGCTGCTGTCACATCGATAGAGCAGACTTTCTTATCTTTAACATCGTCTTTCATTTTAAGTGTATTGACATAATCAATTTTAAACGGCAAAACGTTTTCATCATTGATGGCATTAACAATGGTATAAACGTGAAGCTCCTTACCAAAAACTTGCTCTGTAGTTTTAAACTGAGAGCTACCTCCCGAAGACGAATTCGGAACTAAAATCGGAGTTCCCGTAAAACCGAAAAGATGATATTTCTTAAATGCTTTTGTAATTTTGTTGTGCATTTCACCAAACTGAGAGCGGTGGCATTCATCAAAAATCAAAACAACATGGTCATTAAAGACACTATGCTCTTTATTGCTAGAGATAAACTTTGCTAGCTTTTGAATGGTAGTGATAATAATTTTGGCACTTGGATCAGCTAGCTGTTTTGTTAAAATGGCAGTACTAGTATTAGAATTAGCAGCTCCCTTTTGGAATTTGTCATATTCCTTCATGGTTTGATAATCAAGGTCTTTACGATCCACCACGAAGATAACCTTATCCATCCCTTTAAGACGGCTTGCAAGCTGTGCAGTTTTAAAGCTGGTCAGAGTTTTACCACTACCCGTTGTATGCCATATATATCCGCCCGCTTCAATCGTCCCAAGTTGCCTATGGTTTGCTGCTATGGCAATTTTGTTAAGGATGCACTCTGCCGCCGCAATCTGATATGGGCGCATCACCAAAAGCAATTTATCTGTGGTAAAAACACAATAACGAGTCAAAACTGAAAGCAGAGAATGCCTTGAAAAAAAAGTCTTGGCAAAATCCACCAAATCGGAGATACGTTTGTTTTTGCCATCTGACCACCAGCTAGTAAATTCAAAGCTGTTACTGGTTTTCTTTCTCGATATTTTCCCTGTCTGCTCCTTTAGGTGAGCGCTACGGGTAGTATTTGAATAGTATTTGGTGTGTGTGCCGTTGGAGATAACAAACAGCTGCACATACTCAAAAAGACTGCTATCCGCCCAGAAACTATCACGTTGATAACGGTTGATCTGATTAAAAGCCTCACGTATGGCAGTCCCACGGCGTTTTAGCTCTACGTGCACCAAAGGCAGGCCGTTTACAAGGATGGTAACGTCATATCGGTTTTTACGAACTCCTGTGGCTTCATATTGGTTGATTATTTGCAGCGAATTATTGTGAATACTTTCTTTGTCAATAATGCGAATATTTTTAGTAGAACCGTCATCACGCTTAAGGTTAAATATGTAATCTTCCTGAACCTTGGTTGTCTTTTCTTCAATACCTTCGTTTTTATTCGCTAGATAATTGTTCAGCATTTGTCTCCACTCTTCATCCGAGAACACAATATCATTAAGTTTTGACAGCTGAACACGGAGATTCTGTAGCAAATCGTTGTTTTGAGTAATATTAAGATATTCATATCGGTTTTCCTGAAGGATACGAATAAACTCTTCTTCTAGCTCATCTTCAGACTGATACTGAACTGCACTCTTTTCATCAGGGATATATTCTACAACAACAGTGCTGTTTTCGTGCTCAGCGATAGTGTTATAGATGGGCATTAGCAAGCCTCCTTAAACGTTAGCAATTGATTGCGATAATATTCATATTGCTTACGGCGCGCAACGATTTCAGCCGGTAACCCACTAGAAATATCATTTACTAACGCGTCAAATTTATCCAAAATTCCAACAATACGCTCCTGTTCTGCAAGAGAAGGAACGGGGATTTTGATTTTACTCATGTCATAACCGCTAACTCGCTTGACTTTTGTACCAGTAATATAAGACCTTTTTTGCTTTTGAAATTGTTCTGTTTTAAAACAATAAGCAATATATTTGGGATGAATTGAGTGTCGGTATATATAGGCGTCTCCACTGATAACAACTTCGTCATCTCCTAACCATGCTACGGCTTTACAAACATCTGCTTCATTTTCACTTGTTGTTGCTATTACTAGATCCCCATTTTTAGCTTTTCGTAGTTTATTAGCTAAATAGGCTGAAGTAAAAGATTTAGTCTTATTTGCAAAAGTTCCATAGTAGGTATGGATCTGACCATAATGAATGCAAGCAATTCCTGAATCTGTAAAGTCTTTTTTTTGTAGACCATTTCCACGAGTGAATGTGCCTAACTCTCCTAACGTCATCCATTTGACCCCTTGCGAACCATCAAAACTCAATAACTTATCGCGATAATAATTATACTGCTTTTTACGCGCCTCTAGTTCTGCCTCTAATTCTGCCTCTAGTTCTGCCTCTAGTTCCGTGAATGTGTCTAATACCTTCACAATTTCTTGTTGAACAGGAAGTGGAGGGAGAGGGATTTTTATCTCTATTAGTTGTGCTTTAGTTAACTTTGCACGCTTCCCCCCTGATAAAAAGGGAATAAAATTTATGTTTTTGAGGTAATGAAATAAAAATCTATTATCTAGTTCATTTTTGCCTTCAATGATGTGTACATGATTATTTGCCCAAAACTTCCCTTGAGTATATTTATTCGAGTATTGTGGGTACTTCGGAATTCTAGTTGTGTTACTGCCGGTAGTGACAGTTTACATTATTAGCATTAATCATTTTGATAAATTAGAGAAAGAGGCTGGTAATTATCATTAAAAGAAAAAATATTTATATATGGTATTTTTTCAGGATTTAAACATTTACAAATCTCTAAACATAGTTCTTGAACTTTTTTTCCTGTAGAAGTTAGCTCTAGATATTCTGATAATAAAACAAAATTTATTAAGGTTTCGTTGGTTATTTTTTCCATTTTTTCAATATTCATACTTCCTATAGTCTGTATATTATGTAACCTATCAAATAGCTTTATTATCAAAACCTCCTTATCTTTTAGCTGATAAGCATTGTTTAATACCTGCCCTACAGTTAACTTCGTTCCATCTGGTCTATCACGAGTAAGCCTATCAACCATTTCAGCTATTCTCTGCCCAAAAATACCCTGTATCATTCTTTCAGTAACTTCTGTATCTTCAACTATATCGTGTAATATACTAGCTGCTATTACATCCGTTTTTAGTTTATATTCAGATATCATATAAGCTACTTCTAGTGGATGGGAATAATAAGGCTCACCTGATTTCCTTTTTTGATCGCCATGATACCTCCTAGCCCAAGAAATAGCTTTATTAATCAAATTAAAATCCAGTAAGTTTTGAGTATCTAATGATTTTAACTTGTCTATTAATCTGATTGAGTAACTACAAGGTGTTGAATAGTCCATATCTTGCTAATAAGCATAATATAATAAACATTCTAAAATGTTACTACTGATGCAATTACAAGTAAACAATTATACACAAATCCCTAATAATTTTACCAAACGGATTGTATATTAATTCAATTATTATTTTGTCCTACATTATGCTCTTTTCTTAAATCCTGTAACCTAATGAGCATTGCCAAGGTTTTCTCAAATTTCTTGTCTAAGTGACTTTCATACCTCATATATTTATTCAGCTCCTTGTCATAAAAAAAGGCTTTTCCTAATGTTTGATGCTTTACTTTACTTCTATTTTCAAGTTCATAAATACTTTTTTCATAACGTTTTTTTAAGTTTTCTATATAAAGCAGTAAATCTCCAGTTGAAGCAGTATAATACTCATCAGAAAATTGCTCTTGATCTCCTTGCGTTTGATCTTCTTCATCTTCACCAAGCCAATTATTTATCCATTCGTTCTGATCTTCTTCATCTAAAGCTAAAAGGGCATCATTATAAGAGTCAGATTCGGCAATAATCTGTTCTGATAATAAGCAACACTTTAAGTTATTATTTGTTTTTGCTAGTTCGCTTATTGTTTCTTTTTCGCTAGATAACACTGCTTGTTTTATATCAAAACTCTTTAACTTATCTGAACTGCTAAGTAATGCCTCTTTAACACAATCCTTACTGGAAAAAACCTCTAACCCGATATTTCTGCTTAATGAAGTTTGCAAGCTGCTCATCTCAGCATATTTAAGCCTCATCTTACGCCATATAATCCCTGCTAACTCCTCAACTAAATGCTCCTCAGTTGCATTTGCAGGTTTATATTCATCAATTAAAGAACCAAGCAGAGCATCATAATCGTCTCTATTCTCCCAGTGCATCACAGTATATTTTGAAAGTATCCCGTGCTTTAGGGCATTATATTTTGACGCATCATATCCAATTACTTTAGCCGCTTCTTTATCTCCAGTTGAAGAATTAAAACTATCTAATTTGATTGCTAACATGATTAACTATTTATTAATTATTTTATTTTTATACTAAGAAAACTCTTATATGTCCATTAATTATATTTAGAGTTAAAACTAAGAAAGGTTTAATATAGTATGGAATTGTTACTATATTATAGCAACCGTCTTTTTAGAGACTGTTACTGCTTGTAAGGCTTTTATTATATAGCATTGGAGGCGATCACCATCTCTTTGAGACGGTGACTAAGACGGTAACACTGTGACCTTTTCTTCAAAATCTACCTCTTTCTGCCCACTGTATATTAATACCACTTCGTATTTTTTCTTACTATCTGGTTCTAAACCTAATTTCCTTAGTGCAGCACCACACGCATTTAGGTCACTCTGTTTTATATAGTAATTAGGAGGTAATATATGTTTGCATATTTCAGTTGTGCTATATCTTTTCTTCTTCTCTGTAGAAGCAGACCAGTCAATATACTCTTTTAATAATTCTTCAAAAAGTCTTGGTTCTTCAAACTCTTTGTTTACTTGTTTTTGTAATGCTTTTTCCTTTTGTGTTAACTCATAAATAGATTCTAAATTTTGACCTTTCTTATCTTTTTCAGCTATTTCCCCTTGAGCTTCAATTAACAATTCTGCATATAATTGCAAAATATCTACCTTTTTATTCCAATCAAACCTTAAAACTGGAATAACTAAAAGTCTGGTATTTTCGTGATTAGGGTTTAAAAAATTTGTATCATTTACACTTGCAACAAAAGTTGTATTTCTTCTGTATATGCCATGATTTGCCTGGTATTTAATATTAATTTTATCCTCGCTTTTTGTAATAAAAGCCTTAAATACGTCATTGTCAGACTTCCTAAAGGTAGCAGGTAACTCTCCAAATTCAATAATAGCATGCTCTATCAAATTTTTAACTTGCATATCGTTTTTTAAATCAACTGCTGCGACTGTATCAAAATATTCTCGTAATTCTAAAGGTAACAACTCTTTTAAAAAAGTTGTTTTACCTATTCCCTCTTTCCCTTGTAGCACTAGTACTTGACGAGCTACTAAGGCTTTTTTTCTATCATTAAAACAGGTCATAAATAAAAACTGCATTAGCCATTTTTTTAAATAAACGTTTTTAATATTTTCATATTGAGGTAATACTTTAATTATAGAATAAAAATCACTTAATCTTTTGATTCCGTCATGCTTTATCGAACTAAGAATATCTTTTATAGGATTAAAGCTATTTTGATGAGCTGTAGTAGATAAATACTTTCGAAGTAATTTCTCTTCTTTACTTAGCCCATGTAAAATACACAAACTATGAATCTCGTTAAGTTTATCTCCCTCAATATCTGGACTATTGACCTTAATATTAAAATCAGGGCAGATTGTAATTTCTCTTTTTTTAATAATGTTATATGTTGGATTTATTCCATAATGATTAAAAAGCAAACGGTAATTCTGAATAGTACTTAATGGCATTCCATTTTTCTTAATATCTTGCCAGTTTATCTTGGTTTTTTGCTTAACCTTATATACAATACTCCTAAAAGTTATTAGGTTAGTTTTATCAAGTTTAAAACTATCATATTGAATCTCGGCTGTTTTTCTAACTTTTGCTTTATCTTCATACTCGGGTCTTATATCTTGGTAAGACCATTCAACAAATAGCTCTTTACCTTTATTACTACCTGAGTATTGATGATGTAATGCCATACCTACATCGCGCCACATAGAGTAGTTTGTTTTACTTACATCGTAACATTTTAGATAATCTCTAACCTCTTCATCGCTTAAATTACATGTCGGTTTTAATGCTATAAAATCAAAATTATCATTGTAGTTCTTATTACTTAGAGCAATATTGCTTATATTGTATCTAGAGGTAAATAAATCAGTATCAACTGCTTCTCCTTTGTTTGTTTTAATCCATGCCATATAATCATTGTTTGTTTTTATAGGTAGATACATTATTTGAGCTGGCATTGCACAGGATTTATCAATAAATTCACTTATAGAATATCGCTCACAGAAGTTTATTACTATATCTTCATATTCATTAGGCTTTATTTCTTTATTTGGAAACAATACGATTCTTATTTTGGGCTTATCTTTAATATGATTTGATGTTGAATGAGCTATATACCCATATTTATTTAAAACATTATCTAAAAATGCTTCTAAATCAGAAATTGAGCCATTATAGTTATCCATATCAAGTGTTATTAAAGTTCTTGCTAGTAGATTTTCATTTTTTCGTCCCTTTCCGTCAAAATATCCACCTACAAATGCAAGGGCGTCATGTTTGTTTATTATTTTGTTATCAAAAGTAGTAAGTTTTAATTCTAATTCTTCTTTTGTCAGTTCCTTAAAAATAGGCTTGTTATCTTTGTAGTTTCTACAAAAAGAGATTTTAATCTTATTAATCATGATTAACCTCTTTATAACGCCAGTTTAGGATAAACAACAATAGAAAAGGTTAGATATATTGGTTTTGCAGGATAGCAAGTGTTGAGTTATGATGTATTTTTTAACAAAAGATCGATAACTCAACATGAAAAAATGTATCACAACTGTGTATTA
>CAIKLL010000199.1 GCA_903828265.1 uncultured Rickettsiales bacterium | reverse complement strand
CATTGGTATCGTCGGTTTAGCTTTAAATCTGCGTGCCTATGACTTTGTTTCCCAAGAATTACGGGCTGCTGAAGATCCCGAATTTGAAACCTTCTATACGAAAAATATTTTGTTAAATGAAGGAATGAGAGCTTGGATGGCTCCGCAGGATCAACCCCACGAAAACTTTATTTTCCCTGAAGAAGTTTTACCTCGTGGTAATGCTCTCTAAGGCGATCGGTTGATTTTAGATTTGAAGGGTGGTTAATTGCCGCCCTTTTTTATTGTTTAGGATAACCTTTTGATATATAATCTTAATGATTATTCACTAACCTTGTATTAAGTGAGTAAAAGATCCCCTACAAAAGCGGCAAACATACAAATTTATGGAATATGTTGAATCTCTTGATCGTAGAGATCTTATAGCTAAAACCAATAAAGAGTTTGAACGCTTGGCATGGACACCAAAAGAAATATTGAACTATTTCCGTAAAACTTATGGGCAAATAGGCCGTAATAAGCTTACTGATGAACAGTTATTAGATTTATTTGAGTACTTACAGCAACAAGGTAACGATAAAAGGAAAGGTAATCACAAAACTATGAACATTCCAATTCAAAAAATTTTCTTTGGTTGTCCTGGTACGGGTAAAAGCCATAAAATTTCTAATGATGACAATGGTGGGATTGTTAAAGAAATTTTAGGTATTGATAAAAATATTCATCCTGAAAATTTAATCAAAACTGTTTTTCATCCTGAATACACCTATGGCGATTTTATGGGGAAATTAATGCCAATGACTATGAATGATGATAAAGATAAAAGCGTTTATTATCAATTCTATGAAGGACATTTCTTGAAGGCACTAGCACAAGCATATAAAAACATTATCATCGCTCATAAGGAAGGTGTAGAAGCTCAAAACGTTGCCTTAGTAATTGATGAAATTAATCGAGGTAATTCTTCCGCAATTTTTGGGACAGTTTTCCAACTTTTAGATCGAGGTCGAGATGGTTGGTCAGCTTATGGTATTAATATTTCTGATTTAGAATTCAGAAAGATGGTTGAACTAATAGGCTTTCAACAAACAGGAATAGATGATGGTAATCCTACATATAAATATCAAAATAAAGGTTCGTCTAACGTACTAGAAAAATCTACTATATTTGAGGAAATTAAAATTAAAGTAAAAGTTAATACAGCAGTTGGTAGTTCAATTCGCATTCCTTACAATCTTTCTATTTTTGGAACAATGAATACTTCTGACAATTCCATTTACTTTATGGATAACGCTTTTAAAAGGCGTTGGGAATGGGAATATGTAGATTGGGAACAAGATGATGATCAAGAAGTAAATAATGTTATTTTAAAAAATTATGGAAATGGCACTTTAAAGTGGAAAGATTTAGTAAAGAAATTTAATATCTTTATTAAAGACAACCATAATTCTGTGAGAAGTGGCAGAATAGAAGATATGCAAATAGGCTATCATTTCATAAATACAGCAATAGTTACAGAAGATCAGATAAAAAATAAATTGATGTTTTTTATTTGGGATAGTGTTTTTAATCGAGACAAAAATCCACTTCGAGAACTTTTAGGATTTGACAAGAATGATAAACCATTAGTAACTTTTGGAGACTTTATTACACATCATGAAGCTTTTGTAATGAATCTCATACATTATCAATCAAAATAATCTAAGTTTCCCTTTTATTAAATAGTTTTGTTTACATATTATGTGGGACTTTTCGCAACTCAATCTAAAAATAGGCTCAGATTTTGTTGGCATTAAAGCTGATAATGATGGGGGATATGCTTTTTATTTACCAAAAGGCTTTGATGATTTTATTGATAAATATCAAAATGCAACTAATTCTGAAGACATCAGTAAATTTAATAAAGTCCGTGACTCTTTCTTTTTAATGTATCGAACATTGAGAAAATTTGATCGTGATAATGAAAATAATTCCAGAGTTACTAGAAAAGATTCTAAAAATAAGAAAAATCAAGATCAACCAACTTTAAGTACAGGTGGTATTAGTTTAGAGTATGAAGAAGCAAGTGAGTGTATTTTATACAGCAAACTTTCTATGATTGAACGGGTCTTAGAAGCTTATGATGATTTAGCCATTAATTCTATCGAAAAAAAAGTTAGACGTAGCGAAGAGATAGACTATTCTAAAATATATAAATATTTAGATAGAGCTATTTATTTAGATAATGGAGCAATTTATATTGATGTTATGAACTTGCCACGTCCAATGATAACTTATGAAAGTACCGATATAATTAATCTTTATTGTTTTATTCTGGATGAAATTATTCAACAATTACAGGAAGATGTACCTGATCATGTTTATGGTAGAAGTCAAGATATTCAATTTCTTTCCCAACGATTTAGAGATAATTATTTAACTATTAATCACTCTCTTTTTGCTCAAGATACTTTTGAGGAAACTATTACATTTTGTAAAGAAGCTCTTGATAATATAGATAGAAATACTCATTATAAAGATGCTGATTACTGGGGACTTTATGAAGCAATTGAGATTTTTTTGTATGGAGGATTAAACCCAGACTTAGATGATGGTGATTTTTGGGGAATACAAGGAGAACAAGGTTTTGATTATGTTTGGGAGGATATGTGTCAAACTTATGTATTTAAGAAGAACTTTAACCCTATTCAGAATGATTTTAATAAAATTTGCTTTGCAGATACTGATATTCCAATAGCAGGTTATAAAAATAATAGGATTAGAAATCCTAGACATCATAGACCAGCAAGCGAAAAAGATAGAGTTGGTTGGTGGGAAAATAAATCTAGTAATCAGTGGTTATATCAAAAAAGAAATCCTGAAATTAACCATCCTAATAATGGTAAACCATTGTATTGGCGAGAGTTATTCTGCATTGAATGGGATTTAAAAGCTAGGATATTTCCTAATATACAATATCAAGGGAGTAAATTAGATTACATCAATTCGTTACATCGCTATCCACAGCCTGATCTAATTACTAAAGAAGAAAATTCAGATTGCGTTACAATTATTGATTTTAAAAATATTTCTTTAAAAAAATATAAGTATTATGAAAATAAATCCTTAGAAGAAACTGATCAAGGATATAGAGTAGCTTTAGAAAAACAACTTGGTTATGAATTAGCGTTGCAACAAGCTTTTCCTCAAGCTATTATCCGCAATTATTTTTTCATTCCTTTTTATTATACTGATAAACTCGAATCTGAGCGAAATTTTTTAGGAACTATGGAATCTGAATTTAATATTAGAGGTATTAAAATATTTAAGGGAGATTTTCATGTAATACAAAGTGTTTATTTGGGAATTGTTGAAGCATCAGATTTTATTGCACCCGATATATTATCAACCTCAAAAAAACATACTCATTCTTCAATTAAAAAACAAGAAATTATTTTGCTAGAAAATGAAGCTTTAAAAAGTGATTATGTTCCTTTAATCTCTTTTCAAAATGAGATGCAAAGAAAAAATGCTACAACTTATATTCTTGAACAAGTAAAAATCTTTTTCAAAGAAATTCGAGTAGATATTCCAACTCTTATAGAATCTTACTTTCCATATTCACAAAGTATTATTAATAAAGAATTTAATCAAGTAAATATAGACTATTTTTATGATAATTTATTTTATGACTTAGGAGAAAAAGAAGAAGATAGAGATGAAAATGGAAAATTAAAAGTTAAAGTTAAATGGTGTATAACTTTTCATATTGACTCTACTCCAATTAAAGTTCCTCAACTTAAAATACCTAACTCTGATTTATGTCGTAGTTTTGGGACGATAGATATTGTTGGTACACCCGTTCTTTATTATATTTATTTTACACTCCCAGAAATCTTGGATGTAATTATTAAAAACAAATAGTCAT
This sequence comes from uncultured Rickettsiales bacterium, assembly GCA_903828265.1. Classification (GTDB taxonomy): domain Bacteria; phylum Pseudomonadota; class Alphaproteobacteria; order Rickettsiales; family Rickettsiaceae; genus Megaera. Next base: position 318 of record CAIKLL010000199.1, on the reverse strand, counting down.
AATCAAAAAGCTCATTTTACATTTTTCTTTTCATGGGGATCACAAAAATGGAAATTTCAGTATGATCGCGTCTTTTATTTATGCTTGTTTAAGAAAATCCAGTAAACTTGTACCCTAATCACTAGATTTTGAAACGCGATCGCGTCTTAAACAAACATTTACTTCAAAAAAATCATTCTGGAAGATGAGTATTAAGCCAATCTTTTAGTGCGCTCTCCATAAGTATCTGCCAACCCTCACCCGTAGCCCGAAATCTTTGCACCACATCTTGGGACAGTTGAAGCGTTAGACTTTCCTTGATTGGTACTTGTTGAGCAT
>CAIKLL010000198.1 GCA_903828265.1 uncultured Rickettsiales bacterium | reverse complement strand
CGATACCGACACCCAAACATAGGGTCAATTAAAAACAATCAAGAAAATCTCTGCTTAACGTGAAAAATAATATGATTATGCACTTTTGAGCCTCCCCCAAACTGCCAAAAAAACAACTCATCAACTGACCAGAATTAGACCACGAAGTGTCTTCATCATCAAGAAAGCAGGTCACGCCGATTGTAACTCGCAACCGCTCTCCATTGAAAAAATTCTTTGTCGTCGAGGACAAGAGCCACTTAAAAATCGCACTATGGACCATCCATTGGACAGTCCACACCGAACCTTAACCGGTAACCACTGGCGACCGTCGCATTTATAAGGCCACTTTCGGCAAAACATTTAAAATTCTCTAGACAAGTCAATACTGTTAGGTATCTTACATAAACTCTAAACAGAAGGATTGACCAGCATGAGCGAATTGGGGCGTGTAGAGAAAATTGCAGGAGATAGTAAGTATGCTCAAGGAGCTAATGGCTGGACAACAGCTTACTCTTTCAAATTGATGCAACGTTTTATTAAAGGAAAAAATCTTCTAGAGATGGGTCCGGCTGAAGGTGTTATGACCGAGCTGCTACACGGCCTTGGCCTAAAGTTAACCGTAGTGGAAGGAGCCAAAGCATTTGCGGATGCGCTAAAAAAACGCTACCCCAATGCAAATGTTCACCATTCTCTCTTTGAAGAATTTCATACTGACGAAAGATTTGACAACATCGTGTTGGGTCATGTGTTGGAGCACGTGGACAATCCATCTGGACTATTGAAGAATGCCAAAAAGTGGCTGGCTCCTGGCGGGAGAGTCTTATGCGCCGTTCCCAATTCTCGGTCGATTCACCGACAAGCGGCCGTCGCCATGGGGATGCTCAAATTTGAAGAAGATTTGAACGAAGCAGACATTCATCATGGTCACAGGCGAGTCTACAATCCAGAAACATTCAGAAACGAATTTTTGAAGGCTGGATTTGAGATCGATTTTTTTGGTGGATATTGGCTAAAGCCACTTTCAAATACTCAAATTGAAAATACTCATACTAAAGAAATGGTGGCAGCGTTCATGAAGTTAGGCGAACGATATCCAGATATTGCTGCGGAAATTTTTATCTGCGCAACGCCTTCCTCAAAGACTTAAAAGGATCACTTGTGTTAAAAATTGATTCTCTAAAAGGTTGCAAAGACTCTCTAGGTCAGTTTCTCGACTCTAATTTAGATGGGTCGTTTTATGTCGGACACGCTGCAGTATTAGCACGGGTGAACGGGTTTCTTTTTTTAATTGATGGAGTCTTGCCAAGGCCATTGTTTCTTGATTCTTGGTATTTTTTCCCAGAGCTAAAAATCGACGAGAGACTTTTAAACGTAGATGGAGTTTTGATCTCCCATTGCCATGAAGATCATTTTGACATGAATTTTCTTCGCAAGCTAAAAAAGGGTACTCCCATCTACATTTGCAAAGATCGGATCGGTTTTGAAAAATTAATTGAAGATAAGACACTCAATGTTATCAGCGTTCCAGAATTCAGTCCTTATCCTCTTAAACCTGATGTGAATGCGTTTTTTATACCCTCTGATCACAATTCATTTGATTCATCTATTGTTGTTAAGGGCAATAATTTTTCCCTTTTTCAAGGCAACGATAACTTTTTGAATGACGCAACAATAGCCCGAATGGTTAGTGTTTGCGGTTCCGTATCACACGCATATGTCCCCTATGCTTACGTGTGGTGGTATCCGTTTTGCTTAACAAGCATCAGCAAAGAGCAAAGAATTTCGGAGGGTCGAAGATTAACCAATCTTAATAT
>CAIKLL010000197.1 GCA_903828265.1 uncultured Rickettsiales bacterium | reverse complement strand
ATTCTATAGAATTAATTATTGCAACTGATTTCTTCCGTCAAAAATATATAAAGTTTCTACATTATGTTTTTCGGCACTTCAAATACTAACAATTTTTAATCCCAATGTCCCAAATGCCCTCATTCTTAACACCGGTCCTATATATAAAGCAGCTAAAGAAGCTGGGTATTTATCACGAACACCTCTACGTGAAACTTTCACCAAACATTGGCGTCATTTATTATTAGCTGTGGGTATATACATAAATGTTACCGCACCATTTTATACAACTACAGTTTTTATGGAACATATTGTCCAGAAACTGGGTTATACTAAGGAGCAAGGTTCTATAGTTTGTACTGTTATTCTTATCACTATGACTTTAGTATTTCCAATTTCTGCTTATATTTCTGATAAAATCGGTAGAAAACCAGTAATCATTACTGCTAGTATATTATTAATTTTTGGTATATATCCTATATTTCTAGCCCTTTCCTCAATGAATTATAATTATGCAATATTATCACAAATAATATTTGCAGCTATAGTTGGAATTTATATGGGACCGGTACCAACTATATTGGTTGAATTATTTCCTACTCGGGTAAGGTTTACTGCCGTAGCTCTTTCCTATAACTTAAGTGCAGCCATTTTCGGGGGCACGATTCCTATGATTGGGGCTTTTTTCTATAAAGCTACTGGTTCTAACTTTGCACTTGCTTATTATTTGACAGGTTTAGCAATTTTCTGTTTATGTATATTGTTCTTATATAAAGAAACTTATAAAAATAATTTATCTTAAGGTATTATTTATGAGTAAATTTACTACAGAATTTGAAGTTCCTGGTGGTCATAATGCGGTATTAATGCATTCTTGTTGTGCTCCTTGTTCTGGTCCATTAATAGAAAAAATGGTTACCTCAGGTATTAACCTTACTATCTTTTTTTATAATCCTAATATTCACCCGAAGAAGGAATATGAGCTCCGAAAAAATGAAAATATAAGGTTTGCAGAGAAATTAGGTATTGATTTTATTGATGCAGATTATGATGTGCAAAATTGGTTTGCACGGGCCAAAGGTATGGAGTATGAGACAGAGCGGGGAATTAGATGTAGTATGTGTTTTGATATGCGTTTTATTAGAACTGCTCTTTATGCTTATGAAAATAATTTTAAAGTAATAACCTCTTCGTTAGGGATTTCGAGATGGAAAGATATGGATCAGATAAATGAATCCGGAATTAAAGCAGCATCTTATTACCCAGGAATTACTTATTGGACGTATAACTGGCGCAAAGATGGAGGAAGTGCCCAGATGTATGAAATTGCTAAAGAGGAAGAATTTTATAAACAAGAATATTGCGGATGCATATACTCCTTACGCGATACAAATAACTGGCGTAAAAAAAATAACAGGATGGAAATTTCAATTGGTGAAGAATTTTATGGTTCTACGGAGGAACCTACTAAAAATTAACCCACGGATATTTAAATTGCTTGTACCTAAACAATTCCTTATTAATTTACCGGAGAATTTATTAGGATCTAAATTATATTAAAATAAAAGGTATCGGTGATGTTTGTTGACTTTTAAATAAAGAAAGTTTAGAACTACTGGGTATTTATAGCTTATAAATACTGTTTTTAACAGTTTTGTTTATACAAATGCCGGATCTTAAAAAAAAACAGTTTCTGTCTAGTCTGAAAGAAATTCTTTGGCCAATAGAACGCTCAGAATTGAAATTATTTATTCCAATGTCTTTTTTGATGTTGTGTATATTATTTAATTTTGGCGTTTTGCGGTCGATCAAAGATAGTTTGGTTGTGCCAAATATTGGCGCAGAAGTTATTAGTTTTTTAAAACTATGGTTAGTGCTTCCCTCCACCATAATCTTTACCTTAGTTTACGTTAAACTTAGCAATATGTTTGATTATGAATATTTATTTTATTTAATAGTTTCCTTTTTTTTGGGATTTTTTTTGATTTTTACTTATGTCTTGTATCCAGATCAAGATTTTTATCACCCAAATTCGGAATATGCCCAAGCGTTTGCTCAGCACTATCCTAATTTTAAATGGTTTATTTTGATAGCGAGCAAGTGGAGTTATGCCTTGATGTATGTCTTTTGTGAATTATGGAGTGCCGTAGTAATAAATCTCCTCTTCTGGCAGTATGCTAACAATATTTTTGACACTAACCTAGCTAAGAGATTCTATCCTATTTTAGGTATGGTAGGCAATATAGGCTTGATAATGGCAGGAACTGTGCTTGTTACTTTTTCTAATATACCTTTTGGTATAGACGGAGAAATTTTAGATAAATACACGTTAAAGCAATCTAGCCTTGTGCTAAGACCGATTATGACTACTATAATTATTTCTGGTTGTATAGCCATGATGCTTTATAGATACATTAACAAATATTTAGTAAAAACTGATAAACTTGGGAAATTATTATCTCATACCGAGGATGACACCCGGACTAAACTATCAGTTGTAGATAGTGTTAAGTTAATTTTAAAATCCAAGTATATAGGCTATATTGTGATCTTGCTTTTATGCTACGGGCTTGCGATTAATATTCTTGAAGGTCCTTGGAAAGCAAGAGTACGGGAACTTTATCCTAACACTGTTGACTATATCAATTTTATGGGTAGATTTAATATTTATATGGGCATATCTTGTGTGGTGGCTGCTTTAATCGGCAGTAACATTCTAAGGAAATTTAGTTGGTTTACAGCTGCTTTATTTACTCCTAGTATTCTTGCTTGCACAGGAATTATATTTTTCTTATTTGTAATTTATGCTAATGATATAGGGATGATCGGAGGCTATAGCCCGATATATCTGGCGGTAATAATTGGCGCTATCCAAAATATTTTAAGTAAGTCGACAAAATATACTTTATTCGATTCTACAAAAGAAATGACGTATATACCACTTTCTCTAGAACTGAGAACTAAGGGAAAAGCAGCCGTTGAGGTAATTGGTTTAAAGTTTGGTAAATCACTTGGGGCCTTTTCGCAGTCATTTATGTTTATTTTAATGCCAGCTGCTAGTTTTGATTCAGTAACTGGTTATTTAATGGTAATTTTTGTATTAATAATAATTCTCTGGGTATGGGATGTTAGAGAATTAAACAAAGAATATATAAAATTAAAAGGCGGGTACGAATGAGGATAGCCAAATATATATTAATTTTTTTAGTTGTTCTAATTACTGGCTATTGTTCTTGTTGGTACTACATAATCAGTAATATAAAAAATGATATAAATACCAGATACGCTAACCGCAAACTGCATGTTAAAGCTTTGGTAAATACTGAAGAATTTTTTATTACTTTTGATAAAGCCAGTATTACGGGGTTTCCCTTTGAGTTGGCGTTGAATTTGCATGGATGGAAAGAGGAAAGTAAAGGTAGCCTCATTTCTTATTCTTCTCCTATAAAAATTGGTTATAGTTTTGCTAACCAACATGCATATATTTTGTATGAAGGAGAAATTGATGCAGCATATAAGCCTTTGACAAGCGGTTTTGGGGGGATATTAAAGATAAAAAATTATTTAATTAAATTAAATATTCCGATTAGTAGAGAATTGCTCTCTTCGATTTCTAAAATGACTGATTCTGTAGAATTAGTCAATTATATTAAAGATATTGAGGTTACAACGGGAGGAGTGCAGATAATAGATAAACAGGAAAATGAGTTATTTTCTGATAAAGAATATGAAAAATTAAGCTTTACTTTTGTTCCGGCAAAATATTATTTTACGCTACAAGATTTGCTAAATGAAATACCGAAAGAATACACGGTTAATTATAGTGTAAAAACTAAACCGGTTAAGTTTTCATTTAGGCCTATCCCTGTTAGTTTACTTTATGGATTTTTTAACTTACCTTCGGATTTTTTAGCTTCCGGCAATCTTACAATTAAAACTGAAGCTAAGAAAGCTGATGAATTATTTTCGCATTTTAATGCAGAAGCGCAATTTGCTTTTTCTGCTCCTAAAGTTGACATGTATTCTTTCAAGCTACTTATGAAAACAGGGTTATCTTCTGAAAAACCTAAAAGTACTACAGTATTAGTAGAGAGTAAAATAAAATTAAAAGATAGTTTTTTTGAAGAATTATTCAAAAAATACGAAGCCATTAAGCCCAGAGTTATTTCTACACCTGCCGGTCGCTTAGTAGATCACGAAGTATCGTACATAATCAGTAATAAGGATATATTTAGATTTAAAGATTTAGAAAATAGTGATTATTTCCTAAATCTAGACCTGGAAAATATAAATAACATCAAGGGTTCGTTAGTGAAGTTAAAAGATTTTAGTATTTATTCAGGAGAGTCGGGATTCAAGCTAATATATCAGTCTCAATTTAATTACATGCCTATAAAAAACTGGAAAGCGGATGGGGTACTGTTAATTAAGAATTACCCTGCGGTAGTTGATTTTAATTCCAATTATATCCTTAGATTTGGAGAGTTCAGATTTTTAAGTGATCAAGCAAGAAACCTTTATACTGATGTTAATAAAGCATTCTTAAAGCAAATATCAGATTATCCGACCTCCACCTCTAATGATCTAAGTTTTGATTACAGTATTAATACAGGTAATTGGCTAGAAGGAAAAATCGGTAGTGCAAAGATTATTCAACTTCCCGAACTATATAAAATTATGTTATATAAAAAACTATTTAGCGTAATTGATTTGCACGGTGATATACTTATTCAAATAAAAAAATTATTACCGAATTTGGATGAAAACGAACCGGTATTTAAAAAAATATTGTCTCAAGTTACTGAAAAGAAAATTAAACCGACTTTACCGCAACAAAGTGAAAAAAATGTTAAAGAAAGTAATTTACAAAAAAAGGAGTCAAATAAAAGAAATGATAAGCAAGATGCAAAAAATCTAGCTAATTAAAATAGTGCATAATTATTGAACTAGTAGGTTACACAAATATAAATCTTTAAATATTGTAGGATAAAAAATTGGACTTAATAAAAGAAATTCATCAATTTTTGCAATCAGAACTCAGCGAGATGAACAACTTAATTTTGGGTTGTCTCTCTGCAGAAGAGGAGTTAATACAACTTATCGGTAATCATATATCGAATTCAGGAGGTAAAAGAATAAGACCCGTGCTTACTTTATTATCTACCAAAATTTTTGATTGCCACAGTGATAATGCGATTAAGCTTGGTGCAGCTGTTGAGTTTATCCATATGGCTACTTTATTGCACGATGATGTAGTAGATGGAAGTAAGATGCGTCGTTTTTTACCTACTGCTAATGTTATATGGGGTAATAAAGCCAGTATATTAGTAGGTGATTTTCTATTTAGTCAATCATTTAAATTAATAGTTGCTACTAGGTTGCTCCCGGCTATGGACGTGTTATCAAAAGCTTGTGCAGTTGTCATAGAAGGAGAGGTTTCTCAGCTTGCTAAACTTGAAGAGCGGAGGTTGATAACTGAAGAAGAGTATTTAAAAGTAATTAATGCTAAAACAGCCGTTCTTTTCGGAGCAGCATGTGAGGTTGGTGCTATTATAGCAAACCAATCCCCTAACTATTGCAAAGCTATGAGGGATTTTGGTATGAAACTGGGGGAAATATTCCAAATAACGGACGATTTGTTAGATTACTTTATCCAAGGTGAAGTTAGAGGTAAAAATATAGGGGATGATTTTGTAGAAGGAAAGGTTACTTTACCTCTGATTTTTTTAGCCAGAAAACTACCCGAGGAAAAAAAAGAAAAATTACTGAGGTTAATAACTGCTCCTGAACGTACACCTGAAGATTTTTATTGGGTTACCGAGTTATTGACAGTTTTTAGTGTAAAGAATGAAATTCTTGAATATTTGCAAGGTTTTAAAATATCTGCCGATAATTTTCTCGAGAAAATTAATATCAAAAATGAAAGTAAGGAATATTTAAAATCATTAGTAAATTTTGCTGTAGAGCGCAGTTACTAGTTAAAGTTGGTTACAAGATATATGGATAGTATACTTATTAATGGAGGTAATGCTTTAAAAGGAAATATTACCATCAGCGGTTCTAAAAATGCTTCCTTGCCTATTATGGCAGCTGCTTTACTAACGGATCAAGAGCTGGAACTGACTAATTTACCTATATTATCTGATATTAATACCATGGAAGAATTGCTTGCAAACCATGGCGCTAAAGTAGCTAAAAAAATTGAAAGTAATGATAGCTTAACCTTAAAAATTTCTTGTTTCAATATCAATAATTATAAAGCACCTTATGAAATAGTAAGGAAAATGAGGGCCTCTATTTGGGTTTTAGGTCCACTTGTAGCTAAATATGGCGAAGCGTTGGTTTCGCTTCCAGGTGGTTGTGCAATCGGAGCAAGGCAAGTTGATTTACATATTGCCGTTTTACAAGCTATGGGAGCAGAAATAGAAATTTTGCAAGGGTATATCCATGCTTATACTAGAAAACGTTTGAAAGCCTGCAGTTTTGTATTTCCTAAAGTATCGGTCGGAGCGACCATTAATGCTATACTGGCTGCTTGTTTAGCAAGCGGTACTACCCATTTATCAAACTGTGCAAAAGAACCAGAAATCAGAGATTTATGCAATTGTTTAGTAAAAATGGGAGCGGTAATCGATGGTATTGGGACAGATGATTTAAAAATTACTGGTCGTCAGGAATTATCCGGGACGAAGTATGAAGTTTTACCAGATAGAATTGAAGCTGGGACTTATATGATTGCCGGAGCTATCACTAAAGGAGATATAACTATTTCCGGAATTAATTACGATATTGTTGAAAATATAGCTCTTAAACTTGAACAATCAGGTATAGAAATTACTAATTTAGATAATACCATCAGAGTAAAATATAACGGGCTTCTTAAATCAGTTGATATGGCTACGGGTGTTTATCCCGGGTTTGCTACTGATCTGCAGGCTCAATTTATGAGTTTAATGGCATTAGCGGATTCTTCTTCAGTAATTACAGAAAACATCTTTGAAAATAGATTCATGCATGTACCGGAATTATGCAGAATGGGAGCAAATATTAATGTAGACGGTAATCATGCGGTAGTAAGAGGAGTTAAGTCCTTAAGCGGTGCGGAAGTAATGGCAAGTGATCTAAGGGCGTCGGTATCATTGGTGCTTGCAGGTCTTGCTGCTGAAGGTACTACTAAAGTTAGAAGAGTATATCATTTAGATCGAGGCTATCAATCTCTGGAGAAAAAGTTATCTGCGTGTGGAGCAGATATTATGAGGGTGAAAGGCGATTCAGTTTAAGCTATAAGAAAGAAGAACTATTTTCGTGATTGTATATTAAGCGTAGGACTGGCTAAGCGGCTTTTACGATGATTTTAAAGATTTTTACTTTTATATTCACATAAATGACAAATGACACATTTAAAACATTCAGGTTTTCTAGCTTTACAAACATACCTTCCGTGTAATATCAGCCAGTGATGGGCATGGGTTAACCACATGGTAGGAATTTGCTTCAATAAATCCTTTTCTATTTTTTTAGGTTTAGTTTCTTGCGTTAAACCAATTCTATGTGAAACTCGAGCTACATGAGTATCAACTGCTATGGTTTGTTCGCCGAATGCACAATTTAGTATAACGTTTGCAGTTTTTTGTCCTATCCCCGGCAATTTTATCAGTTCTTCAAAACTATTTGGAACATTTGAATCGTATTTTTCAACTAAAACCTTAGAGAAAGCAATAATATTTTTTGCTTTACTATTATATAAACCAATAGTTTTTATATATTTTTTTAGATTATCTTCTCCGAGTTTTAAAAAATCTTCCGGTGTTTTATAAGCATTAAATAATCTGGAAGTTGCTTTGTTGACGGAAACATCAGTTGCTTGCGCTGATAAAATAACTGCTACCGCTAGGGTGAATTTATTAACATATTCAAGTTCAGTTTTCGGTTCTTTACTTAAAGAGCTAAAAATGGTAAAAATCTGGTTTATTGTATTTAAATTCATAAAATAATAATTTAAAATTAATCATAATTAGCTTTACAGGAATTTATTATGGCAGAAAACAAGATTTTTGACTTTATAAGAAATGAGATAAATGAACATGAGGTTGTTTTATTTATGAAAGGCACGGCTGACTTTCCACAATGCGGCTTTTCCGCTATGGTAGTTAGTATTTTACAATCAGTTAGTGTTAGATTTAAGGATCATAACGTTTTAGCTAATGAAGAATTGCGTCAGGGAATAAAAGAATTTTCTGATTGGCCCACTATACCTCAATTATATATTAAAGGAGAGTTTATAGGTGGGTGTGATATAGTACGTGAGATGTATGAAAACGGCTCTTTAAGCGATCTAGTAAAAGGCCTTGTGAGTCACGGTGTTACTCGCCATAATGGAAAACGTTTAGAAAGTGCTCATACAAGTGTTCAATTAACTGAATAGTAATATATACTTATCTGAGAAATTTAATGAGTGATGCTATTTACGTAAAAAATCTAGTAAAGGAATATAATGCTGGTAGGGTTTCTCATGAAAAAAGATTAGCTTTAAATGGGTTGGATATCAATATTGAAGCCGGATCAATATTTGGTCTGCTTGGACCAAATGGCGCAGGGAAATCAACATTAATCAATATCTTAGCAGGCATAGTTATTAAAACTTCGGGAGAAGTAAAGGTTATGGGGATAGATATTGATAAACAACCTAAAAAAGCTAGATCTTTAATCGGTATTGTACCACAAGAAATTGTTACGGATACTTTTTTTCCTCTATGGCAAGCTCTTGAATTTACGGCAGGTTATTTTGGAATTAAACCAGAAAACAGAATTACTGACCGGCTACTTAAGGCGTTAAGTTTGTACGATAAAAGGAATAGTTTACCACAACGTTTATCAGGCGGAATGAAAAGGCGTTTTTTAATCGCTAAAGCTATGGTTCATTCTCCTAATATATTGGTTCTAGATGAACCTACTGCCGGCGTGGATATTGAGCTTAGAAATCAACTTTGGGATTATGTTAAAAAGCTAAATCAGGAGCATGGAGTAACTATTATTATTACTACTCACTACCTGGCAGAAGCCCAGGAATTATGCGATAATATTGCCTTTATTAACGATGGTAAAATTATAAAACAAGATTCGAAAAAGAAATTATTAGCAGAGCTTGGTTCAAGATACCTTGATGTTGAGTTTGAATCTGCTGTCGATTCTGTTAAGGTTTCTAGCTTGCAAAATATAAAACTTCAGCTTTTAAATGAAAATAAAATTAGGTTTGATCTCCATACCGAAAATAACGACTTTACTCAGATTCTCGATGTAATCCATTCCATGAATTTGAAAATCAAGAATTTAAGCTTAAATGAGCCGGATCTTGAGGATATCTTTCACAAAATAGTTAAAAAATAGCTTTTCTATATTTTATGGCTGAATTACTTAAAAACCGTTCTATTTTATGTATATCTGGAAAAGATTCTTTAGAGTTTTTGCAGAATATTGTTACTAATGATTTAAATAATAATTCATATTCATATAATTATCTTCTTTCTCCGCAAGGAAGATATTTATATGATTTTTTTGTTCTTAAATTGTTCACTGACCAATTATTTATCGATATAGATTCTATTTCTGCACCATCTTTTTTGCAAAGGCTTACCCTATATAAGCTAAGAAGGGAAGTAGAAATCAAAAACCTTACTTCTGAATATTCGGTGTTATATTCAAAGGAAAAATTGAAAAATAACGAGGGTATTATTGCTTCTAATCGTGACCCTCGATTTTCTAAATTGGGTTTTAGGACTATACTAAAAACTTCATTTATTAATAAATTAGAGTTAACGGGTAATGAATCATATGTCCATGACAAATATGAATTTACTATTCCGGACGGTTTAAATGATTTAATAGCTGATAGTTCCTTAGTTCCTCAGTTCGGTGCAGAAGAACTATCAGCAGTTAGCTTTTCTAAAGGGTGTTATATAGGCCAAGAAGTGATTTCTAGGGCAAAATATCAAGGAGTTGCAAGGAAAAAGCTTTTTAAATTAGTTTCTGATAAAAAAATTGCCTTTTACAACGTTGGTACGGAAATTCTCGATTTAAGAGGAGAAAAAATTGGCATCTTTTGTTCAAGTTATGATAAATGCGGCATAGGGTTATTAAACGAAGAAAAATATTTAGTACTTAATAAAAAAATTGCTCTTATAAATGGTATTCAGGAAGTGTTAATTTTAAAACCTGAATGGAGATAGGTTCAATTTGATTAAAGTATATAATCGTTTTTTATAATTACTTCTGCTTATTTAAACTACCATTTTGTTTTCGTTAAAAGTTCTCTGATTTAGAGTTCTATGTCTTTTTTGCTATTACAAATCCTAGGATTAAAGT
>CAIKLL010000196.1 GCA_903828265.1 uncultured Rickettsiales bacterium | reverse complement strand
TTGGTTTGGAGTAAGCGATATATGTTCTCTCTATCGTAGAGAGTAATTCTGTGGTATTTTGTCATTAGCAACACTGGCTTTGTATTTTTGAATGAATTCAAATATACAGTGTTGCGCTAGATTATTAAACTGGCCAAGTCTAAAGAGTTTTCGGTGACTGAAATCTGTAAAATGGTAGAGATTAGCCGCTCTGTTTATTACAGGGCTACTGTTTTGCTTACAGAACAGAAATGCTAATTAATATATAACGTTATCCAAAGTTATAAAAATTGTTAGAAAACCCTATGTGCCTTCTGAATATGATCGTAAGGTCATTATGCGATATATCGCCTAGATTTATAGGACCTAAGTTTTACTCCGTGAAGGTGAGTAGCCATATAGTCGGTAATATCGCAATAAAGGTTTACTCTCCTGAAGCTAAAACCAAGAAGCCGGTAGTGGTATATTACCACGGAGGAGGGTGGGTTATAGGAAGCATTAAAGCTTATGACAGGATTTTTAGGTACATCAGCTATAATGCTGATTGCATCGTTGTAGCTATAGAGTATCGAAAAGCCCCGGAATATAAATTTCCTACCGCTTTACAAGATTCCTACCTAGGATATTGTTGGACCGTAAATAATATTTCCGAGCTTAACGGAGATACCAACCGCTTAGTTTTATGCGGTGATAGTGCAGGCGGTAATTTAATCCTTGGGCTATTATCTATGATCTACCGGCAAAAGATTATTCCTACCCCATATTTACTGGTATTAATTTACCCGCTACTAGAGCCGACAATTAATTCCAGTAATAAAAGAACTTGGCTAGGGAAAGTTAGCAACAAAATCCTTAATTATTCATTAAAACAGTATTTAGCCGAGTATAGCAACCATAATATTCGACAAATCTCATTTATTAGTAACTTTAATGAGAAGATTCCCTATCCTACAACTTTTATTTTTACTGGAGAATTAGATGCTTTAACGGCTGATATTAATCTATATGCTAATAAGTTAAGAGCTAAAGGGACTGAAGTATTTATTAAAGAATATCCGGGTGCTCTTCATGGAGCTATTAACTTTAGTGGATTGTTCAAGGTATCCAAAACAATGCTAAAGGATATTACCGAGCATATACAGTGTTACTGTAAATAATAAATCACTCTTGTTAAATTACATTCTAGTCGTTAGTCTTATAATAAATACATGCGGCAAATTCCCGCACCAAAGAAAAATATTTATGAGGAAAAAATATGATATACACCACATGTCCTAGCCCAGTAACTGCTTCACTGTCGATATTAGCGGCAATAGGAGCTATTAACTGGGGATTAATAGGTGCTTTCGATTTTAACCTAGTAACATACTTACTAGGAACAGGCTCTACTATGACCAAAATAGTATACGCAGGAGTAGGGGTAGGAGGCCTCTATTCACTATTTGCGACCGTTAAGTCGTTATCTGCTTCTCGCGCTATAGACGCTAAGTAACCAATTTAATAGAAATATCCAAGGATGGATAAGATTTACATTACTCCACTTTATACTAAAATATACGCATTATATTCGTAGATTATGGTTACGGCATGCTAGTAGTATTTAAGCTGAAGGCAAGCAATTAATGGGATTGATGGTAGACTTATTAAATTTCTTATGGCTGCTTAAGAATTTTAACTATTCGCAAAACTATGCGGAAGGCGAACTAATCAGTATCACAACTGTAACCAATCTTTTAATTTGGAATATCTATTGGAGCTCTTTCCATCTTTTACAGCCATGGCAAAAGCTTTTTTCTCACCGATAATTACTACAAGCTTCTTACCGCGTGTAATAGCTGTATAGACAAGATTACGCCTTAGCATCATGTAGCTTTGCATAGTAATAGGTACTATAATAGCTGGGTATTCAGATCCCTGTGATTTATGTATGGTAGTTGCATACGCTAGGGTGATCTGATCTAAATCATCATAGTCGTATACTACTTTGTTTCCATAAAAATCAATAGTTATCTCCTGTTCTTCCTGATTAATAGCCCTGATTATTCCAATATCTCCGTTATAAGTATCCTTGTCGTAGTTATTTTCTGTTTGCATTACTTTATCACCGACTGCAAAAATCTGTCCAAATTTTGTAACCCCTTTTTCATGATTTGGATTTAATGCTTTTTGTAATTCTGTATTGAGTGATCGTGCTCCGGTACCACCCCTTTGCATAGGGCATAGTAATTGAATATCGTTTATTGGATTCAGATTAAACTTTTTAGGTATTCTATCGCGGGTAATAGTAATTACCTTATTGATAATATCATCCCCCGGCTTTGCTTCAATAAAGTAAAAATCGCTATTATCTTTATGGAAGTTTAAATCAGGTAATATACCTTTATTAACCTTATGGGCATTAGTAATTATGGCACTTGTGGCCGATTGTCGAAAAATCTGATTAAGCCTAACAGTTGGAATTATATTGGAATTAATAATGTCTTTCAGTATCTGTCCGGCTCCAACAGAAGGTAGTTGATCTACATCACCAACTAATAAAAGACCAATATGATCGGGTAAAGCCTTTATTAAAGCATAAAATAAGGTGACATCAATCATTGAACTTTCATCAACTATCAAATAATCACATATGAGCCTATTGTCCTCATTATATTTGAAACCTCCTTGTGAAGAGTTAATTTCTAACAACCTATGTATAGTGGTTGCTTCTAAGCCAGTTGTTTCACTTAGGCGTTTGGCAGCTCTGCCGGTTGGAGCGCAAAGCTTCACCTTTAACTTTTTAAGTTCTAATAATTGAAGTAGAGCTTTTACTAAGGTAGTTTTCCCAGTGCCAGGGCCACCGGTAATAACCATTAATCTCTTTGCTAAAGTCTTGCTAATCGCTTCTTTTTGATTATCTGCTAGCCGGATATTTAGCGTTTGTTCTATTTCGGGTATTAACTCCTGGGAACTATTATCTCCCCATGGAATATCTGCTTTATTTATGGCTAAAAGCACCCTTGCTATTTGTTTCTCATAGAAGTGATAACTAGCTAGAAATATACACGGTTTATCTTCTATTAAATCACGAATAATAGTTTTTAACTCTATCTCTTTTGCAATAGCTAGCTCTACTAAACCTGAATCTATACCAAGTAGTTTCTGGGTATTGTCTATTAAAGTCTGTAAGGGGAGAGCGCAATGCCCGTCAGAAGTTGCTTCCAGTAATACGTGAGATAAACCAGCTTGAGCACGAATAAGTGAATCTTTAGCAATACCTAGGTTACCAGCAATAGTATCTGCTGAAACGAATCCTATTCCTTTTATATCTTTAGCTAATTGATACGGGTTCTTGGATACTATAGCAATTGCTTCTTCTCCGTAAGTTTTAAATATCCTAGTTGCTCTTGTTGTACCAACCCCATGAGATTGAAGAAAGATCATGATTTCCCGTACAATTTTCTGATCTTTCCAGTTATTGCAAATACTATTTGCTCTAATTTTACCTATTCCGTCTAAAGTAGATAATAATTCCGGTTTGTGTTCAATTACATCAAAGACTTTATCACCAAATGCAGTAACCAACTTTTTAGCAAAATGAGCTCCTATTCCTTTGATAAGACCGGAGCCTAAATATTTTTCAATTCCTTCTAAAGTATCCGGTGGAAGAGCTTTCAGAAAATCAGCTTTAAATTGCTTGCCATGATTGCGATCATTGTACCAAATGCCGCTACATTTAATATATTCCCCGACAGATACGGAAGGGATGCTGCCTGTAACGGTGACTAGCTCCTTGTGGTTTTTAACCTTAACCCGTAGAACACAAAATCCGTTTTCGGTGTTATGATAAGTAATGCGCTCGATGTTACCCGATAGATATTCTTTAACATTCTGATTAGATATGTTCATGTATATTTTTTAAGATGTACACAGTTGTTGAAACCATTCCAGCTTATCTCGGTATTTTACATGGTTATTGGATTTGTTGTTTGTACTTGAGAATCTACTATAAGCATCAAGTATTTCTATAGGTATATTAATTGAAGATGTATTGTAAATGTTAGAGCGTAGATAATTTATTTCCTCAGCTACCTTATCTTCCGTAACTTCAATAGACCAGGCCCTATATTTATCGTTCTGATTCATGCTCCATCTATAACCTCTTCCTTTTAACAGTTCTTTGCTATCATATGGAGAATTATATGTAGTGCGCCAAGGGAAGTGCGTAAGAATCAGTTGGTAAGAATCCGACCTATGCAAAGGCTAACCACCAGCATAGAACTAACCATTGCATTGTGGGAGGTGACAAACACAATGAAGCCAATGGTAAGG
>CAIKLL010000195.1 GCA_903828265.1 uncultured Rickettsiales bacterium | reverse complement strand
CCTTACCATTGGCTTCATTGTGTTTGTCACCTCCCACAATGCAATGGTTAGTTCTATGCTGGTGGTTAGCCTTTGCATAGGTCGGATTCTTACCAACTGATTCTTACGCACTTCCCTTGGCGCACTGCATATAATTCTCCTGTAAAGGTTGAGTTAATGAATTATTGAGAATATATAGACGTACCAAAGTATAAATATTCTCAGTCACAAGACATAAAAACGTTTGAAGTTCCCAGCTTCAGGCGTTTTTTTATGTCTTGCGATATAAGTATAGAGGATTTTCTTGACTAGTCAAGTATTTTTGAAAAATATTTTTATTTTTTTATTAAATTTAAACCAGTTCGCTTTTTTTTTAATATTTTTACTAACAAATTTAATTTTTCTTTGTTTATATTATAAGAATTATTTTTTTGAAATTGATCACGCTTTCTAGAAATATAACCACTATTCTCTAAAGAACGAAGAACAATATATGTGCTGTTAGGAGCTAAATTAATTGCTTTGCTTATAGATGGAACACTAATATATGCTACATTTTCTACTGCTACTGATACTAAAGTAGTTAAAACTTTTTTTTGTTTTTTAGTAAAAAGATCATAATCATTTATTGCTTCAATAGTCACGTCTTGCATATAATTTTATCTTGTTTTTTAGGTAATAATTTATAAAAATTATATAAACTTTTTTACTAAAACTTCAACAAAAATCTTAATTCTAATAAAATAGTTAATATCCTTATCTGTTATATTAAGTAAAAATTAGGAAGCTTTTAGAGATAAAGAAAGTTAAAGAACTAATATATAGAACAAAAAAACAAAGGGTGCCTCTCTCAAAACACCCATATTTTCTTTCAATAACATTCCAATTGTTGTATATTGTCTTTTTGTCAAGGGCACTTCTTTTAAATAAAATTAATTAATTTTATTATTCTGTATTCTTAATATTGCTCCCATTAGGCTTCTATTGTGAATTTACTATATAACTTTTGATAAGGCTACATCAAAAACAAGTATATATAAATTGCTTTAGTAAAGGCTTACTTCCACTTTTTTATGATCTCCGCTTCCAACAACCATAAAATATCACCTATCAAATTCCCTAAGGCTTTAATTCGCGTAGTGGCCATTTTTTTAGAAAGTTTTAAACCTAATGGTAGTAATTTATTCATATTCTCAACTATTAATAAAAAAAGTAAATTATTTAATTGGAAGCAATCTATGATTCATTTATCCAAAGAAATTATTTAGTACCTATTATAATTTTAATGGGTTGATCTGTAATCATTTCCCACTTTAAACATAAAAAATCTACACTTAGCAAAAAGAAACCTTAAACTGCTCGTTATTAAATAATCTCTCTATAGCAGAGAAATAATTAGTTTCTATCCAGTCTTTTACAAAATTAGTAGGAGCTTTGAGTTTAATCTCTTTCCCCTCTTCATCAACATTTGCCGTAATCTTTGAAAACCAGTTACGATCTATCCCCTCGCCATAAGTCTCTACTAAATTTTGTCTAACCCTACCCCATATTCCTATCGGTAATGATGATTTTTTTATTTCATTCTGATCAATTGACGTGATAGTAGTCTTTGCAGGCATAATTATTTTTAAGCTTTCAATATGCCCTAACCTTTCATCGACAAAATCCAACTGTTTATGGGTTGCCTGCACTTCCTGCAAAATTATTTTTTGTTCTATATCTGTCAACTCCAAGTACTTTGACAGATGAAGATTGCATATTCCGTTATTAATATCTATAGCCTCAAATGTTTTCAAGAGTTTATAAGCCGTTGCTGCTTCTAGCCTTGATGCTAATTTCTTCTTTAATTGCCACTCAGATGATATTTCTTTGCTTTCTTCCATTCTACTTAAGTAGTTTTCCCTTTCTCTATCTTCTATTTCTTCTAAGGTAAGGTTATTTCTAATTTTAAAACTATCATTATTGATTTTTACGGCGTCTCTTTTTTCATGACAGAAAACTTTGACCATATAGTTTAAAAATGCTTTCTTGCTTTTGAAATACCGATCTGTCAGCCTTTTTGACATATCAAGCAATATCTCATTCATGCTATTGAGCGAAAATTTCCTCCCAGATAATGATTGTAATTCATGACAATCATCTTTGTTTAAGGGGTAGAAATCTTTTAATTCTTTGGCTTTTGTCATGACCTTTTTAACTGTTTCCGGTATTATCTTCTCTTTAGCCTCATTACAATTTAATGAATTAATCTTTTTTACTGATTCTTCTTTTTCAAAAGAATCTTTACAAAAATTAGATCCCACAGATCTATTTTTAAATATATTATTCTTATTCTCTTTATCTATTAAATGCTCTCCTCCAAAATAAGGAGAGCCCCCCTCTCTTTTAGGGGCAGAAAAATCAACTTTTACGTGATTTTCATGATTTTCAACCCTAGCTGCTTTTTTATTATTGGTACAGGAGTCTAAAAACTCAGAACTTAAGTGAATGAATAATCTGTTGTTATAAGTTTGGCCTCTTAATTTAACATTGCGGAATTCTCTAGCACAAATACCCATTTGTTCTAGTTTAACAAAAATTCTCCTTAGTTTTTCTCGATTAAATCCGAATTTTTTCTCAAAATGTTCATAAGAAGTCTGCCAGGTATCGCCGAGAAACTTATTTACATAAGTAATATTCCCTGTTTGGTTATCTTTTATCTTTTTAGGACGATACCAGTAAACAATTTCTGAAAGAACAGAAATTAGAGAAAGGTCAGGCTTTCCCCGACTATTGGTAAATTTCTCATACCAATCATTAGGTGTAATATTCCCTGTTAATATAGGATGATAAATAGTATTATATTGCTTGTTTGCAACTATTTTTTTTGGTTTAGAATAATTTAACACAATTAACCTCATTGTTATGAGGCCAATACTAAAAATACTTGACTTTACTAGAAAAAAAATATAATCTTATTCTATATAAGAAAAATGCTTGGTGGCGTATATCTTATTTATAAATTTAGAATATATTTTATATCAGGTGTTAAGTCTAAATTTTAGTCTTGGCACCTTTTTTATTTCACTTTATTTCATAAAAATATCTAGTTTAAATAGATTTAAAATTAATTGATAATACTTAAACTTAAAATAATCAAATACTTTTTTAGCAAAAATAAAAGAAATTTTAT
>CAIKLL010000194.1 GCA_903828265.1 uncultured Rickettsiales bacterium | reverse complement strand
TTATTCTATAGAATTAATTATTGCAACTGATTTCTTCCGTCAAAAATATATAAAGTTTCTACATTATGTTTTTCGGCACTTCAAATACTAACAATTTTTAATCCCAATGTCCCAAATGCCCTCATTCTTAACACCGGTCCAAAATCTGGATAAGTGAAATATTTATGGTCAATACTAGAATAAAATCACCGGCGGTAATAGTTCCTTCCTCTAATCCTGCAATTAATAACCATAAACAGATTATCTGATAAAGAACGAAAGAACCTCCTTGGAAAGTACTCATTTTAAGAAAAAACCAGTCTCTTTTTTGCATGGCAAATACTAGCTTGTCAAATGCTGTTATTAATCCTTGGGTTTCGTATTTTTTACCAGTGAAAAGCCTGATGGTTGTTATATTACTTAAAGTATCAGCCTTATAACCGACCAGGCGAGATCTTATATCGGCAACGTCTTTAGATAAATTGCTTGCCGTAGCGGATAATTTAGAGGAAATAGCAATAAAAACTCCTCCCCAAAAAATGAAAACAGCAGCAAATTTGACATTCGTTTGATATAAGGTATAGCTGGCAATTATCAGGGTAAGAATATTACCAAAAAGTTGATGAACACAAATTCTAAGAATATCGGGTATACCGCCTATTACATCGTTAATTTTATTAACCAGGCTACCAGCAAAATGGTTTTGGTATAAATCCGCTGAGTGATTCATCATTCTTTTCATTAATTTGATTCCGATATATTTTTGCAAATTAGGCTTTAATTTTAACCAGATAAAATCGTCAAGCCTTGAAGCAATAAAGACAATAATTAAAAGTAAGATATAAAGCAGCACAGGCTCGCCTAAGACCGGTAATACACTGCTATGGACAATATTCTCTGCTCTATCTACCATGATTTTAAGCAAGTAAGGACCAAGGCTTATGTCAATTGACCATATTGTTGAGGTAATAAAAAGCCATATTACATAAAATTTAAAATTTTCAAATGCCGTGAGAATAAATGATAAAGTACTATTTACCCCCACATACTGATAGGTATGTTCCTTCTTCATAGATAATTTTCTAATTTAATTAGGTTATTTCCCTGTTTTGGAAATTATCTGGAAATAACTGCTATTTTTTAAGAAAGTAGCTTATTATAACACATAACAGGCTAATAATTAGCGAAGTCATTATTGGAAAATAAAAGGTAAAATTGTTTTTCCTAATTACTATATCCCCAGGTAAATTCCCAAGCCTTAAGTAGGTAATTAGAGGCCAGAATATTCCTATAATAATTATTATGATGCCAATTATTATTATATTTTTCTGCATAACCGTATTGTAAACTTAATCAACTACTAACTCATTTCTGACTTCTGCCACACCCGGTATTGACCAAGCAGCGTCTTCGGCCATTTCCATTTCATCGAAATTAGATACCTCACCTTCAAGGGTGATTTTCTTACCCTGGACTTTTATTTTAATCCGGGAAGCATCAAGGCGTGCATGCCTTTCAAACTCTTTAGTAATTTCCTGTCTTACCTTATCTTCATTAATGGTAATAGAAGGCTTGACCGTTATTTCATTATTTATCGATTTTATCCCCCATAAATTTTTAACGGCGGTAAAAGCAGCAGTTTTTTCATATTGCCATTCAACTTCGCCGGCCAGCGTCACCACCCCGTCTTTTACTAATGCTTTAATTTTTTGTGCCGGCACCCATACACTTGATTTTAAGGCGTTAATTGTATCAGTTGCGATTTCAGAATCAGTTTTTTTATAATGCAGGGAAGGATCAACCTTGATCTCATTGACTATTGCTTTAACTCCTTGAATGGTTTTTACCACACTTTCTGCCGTAAGCTTTTCAGCAAAACTTTTGACCTTACCGTCCAACACTATAATATCGTGGTTGCCTTGAATAGCGACTGTAATATTTGCAGAATCAAGCCTTGGTTCAAAATGGAGTTTTTCCATAACAGTTGTATATAATTTACCGTTTGCTACCATAATATTTACCTCCATAAAATTTTTAATTTTAATAATTATTTATTAAGATTTTTTAAATCTCGGTATAAATTAAGAGTAACATACTAATAACTAATGGTTCAACTATTTATTAAATAAAATCTATAAGTTTAGCAATAGTTTCATGATATCCGATTTCATGACTATTTTAAGACTAAGCGTTATTATCTTTTAGAGGGATTAGCACTTGGAGCCTTCTTAGAGCTCTAATATGCTTCTATTATGGGATCAGTTATTTGGTAAATAAGGTAGAAAAAATATAAAGATTATCGAGACTATAAATAAAAGTACATCAAACTGCATTTCCAAAAATATCTTGGAAAATACTCCATATTTTTTATGAATCCTTTTTTCATTTTCTATACCGTATTTTTGGTGAGAAACAAGGGTTGCAGGCTTATCTTTAGCGGGGTTCATTTTTACAATCTCTTGCTTTTTTATAGCTCAAAACCACTTTTAGAGTTTATACACTAGTATACGTAAGATGAAGAAATTAGATAAGGTATAGCTAAATCGCTAAGTGCGGAGCTCCTGTTTTCTGAAACAGGTTATCTTAATTTAGGTAGGAAGAAATTTTCGGACAAAAAAGAACCATTGAAAATAACTTTTTAATAGTTCTTTTTCTTATAAATTAGAAATGGTTTAACTAAAATTTTCTACGGTTTCAAATTTGCCATCTTCCCTGTGGATTACTACGTGACCTTGTTCTACTCCTTTAGCTTTCTTTTCTGCTTGTTTTATAGCTTCGTCTTTTGAATCATAGGTGTCGTAATTATCGGCTTTTACTTCTTTAACATGCCATTTATTATCTGATCTATTGTGGGTAACATGAAAAAAATGGCCTCTTGCTTCTGGCGATTGTCCTCTTCCTGTCATAATAAACCTCCTAAATTTGTAATTGTTGTATTTAAGGTACTTAACTTATAGTCTTTTTGGTTGAACTAGCCGCTGGGTGCGAGGAGTGCAGAGTATAGATGATTTGTATAAACGATTAGCAATTATACAGCTAATTCAACCAAAAAGACTATAAGTTAATTTTTACCTATTATTTTAACTGTAAAAAAAACTTTATGTTAAGTCAATAATAATTTTAAACTAAAAGTATATTTATTTTAAAAATTTCAATTATCCTAGGAATTAACTGGGAATAAAGAAAATCAAGATAGTTTTGTCTTAAAAAAATAAAATTTATTATATCTATTAGTTATTTGAATTTTAAACTTATAGTATAAAATATAGTTGACATGAAGTTTAATAATAT
>CAIKLL010000193.1 GCA_903828265.1 uncultured Rickettsiales bacterium | reverse complement strand
GCTTTAATGCCATGCTCTTGTTCCCTCTTCCTTTCGAATTTAGGTAAGGCATTCGCCTCAAGGTCAACTTCTCTGAACCTTGCTTAGCTTTGCTAAGTATTTCTTAACGCGCTACCATGGCGCACCAGTTCCGCTATTTCTCATATTATCGGCCATATGCTTATTCATAGCTTTAGTTTCACCGATAAGTATTGCCGCAACGAAATTACCTTGATCTGGGCCAAGAATTCTTATTAATTCTTTATATATAATACCCCTTATATTTTGAAGCTTGTCATAAAAATAGCTAGATTGGGACCTAATAATTTTAGGAGGATTAATAGCAAAACCTGTTGCAGTAATACCATTTAAATACATATAAAGGCCGAAATCGTACCCTCCGGGCAGCAAAGCAGAATTAAGAGAAAAAAGCTTCGTGCGTAAATTTATTACATCATTTTTTAGAAAATCTAGGCTACTCTCTCCTCTTAAACTTATTTTTATTTTACCCAAATTCCGATCTTTTAAATTATCATCATTTTTATTTAAAATTACTACGTCATCGAGAATTAACTGCGCCCCTCCTATCGTAGGTTTTACTTCTAAAACCTTCGCTTCCATATCAAAAACATTAGATTTTGTTATTGGCTTTGGATAAATTTGAGCGTTAGTTACCCTGCAATGAGCAATCATCACGCCGCAGCCAAAAGAAAATAATATGGTAAGGAATAAGCTAAACATAAATTTTTCTTTTATTCTTAGAAAAACTACGAAATAGATTAAAACAGATAAAATGGTAAGGTAAAGAGTAATAGGAGTGTTAAGTAGAATTCCCTGGTTGAAGAGATCAACAGATTTTAAATAAAAAGCAATACCATAAAAAAAGGAAACAAAATACCATAAGCTTAAATGGTGATATTCTTGTTCTATTTTCTTAATAAGGTAGGTAAACATTTAACAACCTAATCCGTGCTAAAATACGCATCCATATTACCAAAAATCCTTTTCTAGAAAGCCAAGGCTAGAAATGAAAAATAATTCTCAATACAAATTAGCAAAATATTTAAGAAAATAATTTGAGCAAGCCGCCGATTATATTATGGTGACTTGTTAGAGCCAGCACTACTTCGATAGTAATCAAAAGGACAATAATGAGCTCTAACCTTGTTGAATGCCTATGATTTAAATCACTTGAAAGTACACTATAAAGCTCATGGATTAGATTCAAGTGGTTATTTAATATACCTTGTCTTAAGATAATATCTTGAAACTCAACCGTCATATTATAGATTGGTTCAAAACTTGGCCTCCGCCAGAAAAATTCAGGAATATCTAGAATATCACTATGTAAATTAATGGAGAACCTTGCATTAAATAATTCGCCTAACTGCTTTGATAATTGAGCTCTAGATAAAGAAACTCGTCCTGTTTGAGCTAATTCTTTTTGGATAGGTTTGATACGCTTAAGCAGGTTTATTACCGATTCTTCTAAGTCATTTAGTTTAACGGATTGGGCAAGTGCATGAGAAACTGATAATTTTACTAAAGTAGAATCATTACCAAGAATAATGATGTTTTTTTCTTCGTTAATATAAGTTCTATCTTCAATATCATTGTAATCGAAATCAATAAACTCAGAATGAGCTTCTTTCAATTTTCTTTTTTCTACAAAACCGATATTTCTCAATATTTCCTCTTCTTTCTTTTCATCTGCACCCCAAATGATAATACACCCAAAAGTAAATAGAAACACATCTATTGGATGAGACTCATGTTCGTTAGTCAATTGATAATGAAGTACTTTTTCAACGAATTCAGGGTTAATTACGGTTTTTTCTAGTATCGAAATAGTTTCTTGATTTAATGTATATTCTTCAGCAGTACAATAAGACGAGCATCTCATAATTATTATTAAAATTATTTATCTCGGATTCTACGAGCCAGAATGAGGGTTGTCAAACTAATTTAGCCAATTAGACTAATAACCCTTTTACACTAATAGCTATTTAAACCATAAATACATATATATACAATTGACCGGATAAAAATCATATTTATAATTACGACATTAATTAGGTTATGGAGTCTCTAAAATGAATTTAAATTCCGTTATAAGAAAATCGATTGCTGAATCTAGTCTTTTAAGAGTCATACTTGGTATAGTTTTAATATTTCTAGCTGCTCAGGTACAAATTCCTCTAGAACCAGTTCCAATAACATTACATACGGTGGGTGTCTTGATAGTTGCTCTTTGCTATAATAAAAAAGAGGCTATACAAGCCATAATTGGGTATATAACACTCGGAGCGATAGGGGTCCCTGTTTTTGCTGGCTTCTTCTCAGGGTTACCAGTATTATTTGGACCAACAGGTGGATATTTATTTGGTATGATTCTGTGTGTTCATGTAGTTACTACAATGAGAGAGAAATTCGGTGAAGATACAATTTTAAAATTAATGACATATAGTATCATTGGTTCTGCTTGCGTGTTTATGGTTGGTATACCTCAATTAGCACTACTTGTCGGTATTGAGAAAGCCATAGAATTTGGCTTATTACCATTTATTATTCCTGGAATAGTAAAAGCCATGTTTACTGCTGCTTCTGTTAATCTGTTGAAAAGAAACACTAAGTGGAAGAAATAATAAAATTTCGCCCGCATCACTTTTTGTGTACCCTCGGTTTTCAAGGGCACGGTTATTCTCTTGGTTTTGTAAAAAATTATAAAAAAATCGTCCAGCGACTAGCATTTGATGAAAATACGCTAATTGAAGTAGTAGGCAATATGGATAGTATCTGTTTTGCCTGCCCTAATAAAATCAATGAAAGCTTATGTACCACTCAAAGCAAAATTACTCAGTTAGATTCCAGACATCAGCAAATACTTGGTCTTAAAATCGGTGAAATATTGAGTTGGAAGGAAGCAAAAGCCAAAATCAAAAAATATATGAATATTGAGAAGTTCGAGTATAGTTGTGACGGCTGTTCTTGGAAAGAATATGGAATTTGCCAAAAAGCTTTAGAAACCCTGCTAAAGGAAGATTAACATTTTTATTTATATCAAAACGTAATAAAAATATGAAAAGATACTTCTTACTATTAGTTTTTTTATCTATAAATCTGGTTTCGGCGTGCTGCCCGATACCGAGCGCCATCAACTCCTCAATATTAAAGAAAGCAGAAGAGTTCCCTAAAATCGGTATACTTAAGCAGAGGAAAGGATATCTATATCTAGCGGTGGATAATCAATATATCCATTCTCTATACCCTATTATACAAAATTTTGATCATAAATCTCAAAAGCCTCCTTATTTCCGCAAGGCTGATCCCATAGGTTCGCATGTTAGCGTAATGTATGAAAAAGAAACAGAGAATTTAAATATTGAAGAAGTAAATAAAAGCTTTAATTTTACGCTTAATAAATTAAAACTGGTTGAATCTAAAGGTAAATCCTATTACGTACTGGAAATAGAAAGCCCTGAGTTAGAAAAACTTAGACTAAAATATGGATTAACAAGATTACTGAATGGTTTTAAATTTCATATTACCATTGCTATAAAAGAACTACAACAACCTTAGTCAATATGGATTTAATAAATCTGCTATTTTTTATACATAACACTTGACTATTTTAGTTGGCTAAGTTAGTTTTTAAAGGTTATGGTTTTAGTATTTTATAGGACTAGATAGGATAATTATTATATGATGCTCACGACCAAAAGCAGATATGCAGTTATGGCAATAGTAGAGGTTGCATCTAGCCAATCAACGAAGCCTATGAAATTAGCAGATATTTCTAATAAACAAACTATCCCCTTAAATTATTTAGAACAAATTTTTTTAAAGCTAAAAAAAGCTAACATAGTTAAATCAGTTAAAGGCCCTGGCGGCGGATACTGTTTAAATATTCCTTCAGAATCTCTTAATATTATAGAGATTATAGATGCAGTTGAGGAAAATACCAAAATGACTCGCTGTTCGGTAGATAAGACCTGCCGGAAAAATGGTGTTAAGTGTATGACACATGATTTATGGAAAGGATTAAGTACTCAGATTCGCGGTTATTTTTCATCTATTTCGGTAGCAGATGTTATGGCAGGAGAAATAGATTTCAGGTTAGTTAAAGAGTAATTATATGATTTATCTTGATCATAATTCCACTACTAATCTTCTAGAAGATGCTAAAAATGCAATGGTGCTTGCACTTGCAAAACCTTTTAACCCTTCAGCTATACATGGGTTTGGCAGAGAAGGAAAGAAAATAATTGAACAAGCACGTAGGCAAATAGCCAGCCTTAGCGGAATTATTAATCATTTTCGCAATTATTATATTACTTTTACTGCCTCTGGAACAGAAGCAAATAACTTGATAATATCTAATTTTAATAACGGAGAAGTTTTTGTTTCTGCTATTGAGCATGCATCTATTTTGGCTCACGTAAAATTTGGAAATAACATCCAGATAATCTCGGTTGATGAAAACGGTATAGTTAACTTAGAAGAGTTAAAAAAGAAGCTCTCTAGCAGCTCGGCAGAAAAAAAATTGGTCTCTATAATATTTGCTAACAATGAAACCGGAGTAATTCAAGATATAAAACAAATCGCAAAAGTAGCCCATGACCATGGAGCACTGATCCATAGCGACTGTGTTCAGGCATTTGGTAAAATACCAGTAAATTTAGCTGAGTTAGATATTGACTTTGCCACGATTTCTGCCCATAAAATCGGCGGGCCAGTAGGTGCTGGTGCTCTAATTAGGAAAGCAAAGTACCATTTACTTCCACACATCATTGGCGGTGGACAAGAACGTGGGCTTCGCTCCGGTACTGAAAATGTCGCTGCTATTGCAGGTTTCGGCGTAGCTGCAGAAATTGCAAGCAAGGAACTAGAATCAAGGTATAAACATTTAAAGGAGCTACGGGATTATTTAGAAAAAAAACTAGTAAAAATTTTGCCTCAAATTAAGATTGTAAATCAGCAATCGGAGCGCTTACCAAATACTAGCTTGATTATTAATTTGGGTAAAAAAGCTGAAACACAAATTATTGCTTTGGACTTAAAAAATATTGCTATAAGTTCGGGGGCAGCCTGTTCTTCGGGAAAAACAGGGTCATCAAAAACTCTAGAGGCAATGGGTTTTAACGAAGAGGAAAGAGATTCTGCGATTAGAATCTCTCTTGGCTATACCACAACCCAACAAGATATAGATAAATTCTTAAAAATATACCGAGAAATAAACAGTTAAATAGATATGGGAAAAATAGAAGATCTAAAACAAGAATTAGTTAGTAAAAATTGCCGATTCCCGATTTATCTCGATAATCAGGCAACAACTCAGGTGGACCCAAGGGTAATTGAAGCCATGATGCCTTATTTAACCTCTGATTTTGGCAATCCCCATTCAAGGAGCCACCCTTATGGCTGGGAGGCAGAAGAAGCTTGTAATATTGCCAGAAAACAAGTTGCGGATTTAATCGGGGCTGAAGAAAAGGAAATAATTTTTACTTCCGGTGCTACAGAGTCTAATAACCTAGCACTAAAAGGAATTGCAAAATTTTATGGAAAAAAAAAGAAACATATTATTACCCTTGTTACCGAACATAAATGTATTTTAGATAGCTGCAGACACCTTGAACAGGAAGGTTTCTCTGTTAGTTATCTCCCAGTTATGGCAAATGGTATTGTTGATCTTCAAGTCTTGGAAAATGCAATTACCGAGCAAACGACTCTAGCTTCCGTAATGGCTGTAAATAACGAGATCGGGGTAATCCAGCCTTTGAAAGAGATAGGCCAAATTTGCCGTAAATATAATGTATTTTTTCATTCTGATATAGCCCAAGCTTTTGGGAAAATTCCTATTAATGTAAATGAGCTGAATATTGATTTAGCTAGCATTTCAGGGCATAAAATTTATGGCCCAAAAGGTGTTGGAGCTTTATACCTACGCAAAAAACCTAGAGTTCGTCTCGCTCCAATATTTAATGGTGGTGGACAAGAACGCGGGCTTCGCTCCGGTACTCTTGCTCCATTTTTAATAGTCGGTCTTGGTAAAGCTGCAGAGCTTGCCTCTAAAGAAATGGAAAAGGACTATAGGCATGTAAAAAAACTGTTTGATAAATTTTTAAGCAAAATTACCTCAGAAGCAAAAGAAGTATACTTAAATGGTGATAAAGATAATAGATACCCTGGTAACCTAAACTTGAGCTTTGCCTATATTGAGGGAGAATCAATGATATTAGCCATTAAGGATTTAGCAGTTTCTTCTGGATCGGCCTGTACTTCCACCTCGCTTGAGCCGTCTTATGTCCTTAGAGCTCTTGGAGTAGATGAAGCTTTAGCTCACACTTCCCTTCGTTTTGGTTTTGGACGTTTTACTAAAGAAGAAGAAATTGATTACGCAGTAGAACTGTTGCTATCGAAGATAAATAAATTAAGAGAGCTAAGCCCGCTATGGGAGATGGCTCAAGAGGGAATTAATATTAACGAAATTAAATGGGCAACACATTAAAAATAAAATTGGGATTGTATAATTATGGCATATAGTAAAGAAGTAATCGACCATTACGAGAATCCACGAAACGTAGGAGCGCTTGATAAAAAAGATAAGTCAGTTGGCACAGGACTTGTAGGAGCTCCGGCTTGTGGAGACGTCCTAAAATTACAGATTAAAGTTAATGAAGAAGGGACTATTACTGACGCTAAGTTTAAAGCTTTTGGTTGTGGCTCAGCTATTGCTTCTAGTTCTCTTGTTAGTGAATGGGTAAAAGGAAAAAAGCTTGATGAAGCAATGGAGATAAAAAATACCGAGATAGCTAAGCATTTGTCTCTTCCTCCGGTAAAATTACACTGTTCTTTGCTTGCAGAAGATGCTATTAAGGCAGCAGTGAATGATTATAAACAAAAGCAAAAATAACTGCTATGAAAGCCGTTTTACAAGATAACACCCCTAAAAAAAAGCAAATAATGTCTCTAACTGAAAGAGCTATTGTTCAAGTAAAGCATTTGCTTAAGCAAAGAGGAAAGCCATCGGTAGGGATAAGAATCGGGGTTAAATCCGGCGGCTGTTCAGGCTTGAAATATTTTTTAGAATATGCCGATGAAAAAGGCAAATATGATGAAGTAATCCAGAATCAAGAGATAACTATTTTAATAGATCCCAAAGCTGTTATGTACCTTCTTGGTACGCAAATGGATTACGTTAGTGAAAAATTTAAGTCCGGCTTTACTTTTTCAAATCCCAATGAGAAGGGAAAATGCGGATGCGGAAGTTCATTTAATGTCTAATAATCTTCCGTCGATAGCTAAATTGGCGGCTAAGCATGGTATAGTTCCTTTAAAAAAACTGGGTCAAAATTTCATATTCGATGAAACCCTATGTGATAAAATTGTAAAAGCAAGCGGCTTGCAGGATGGCAATATTGCCTTGGAAATAGGTCCTGGTCCAGCCGGCTTGACTCGATCTATTTTAAAGGCTTCATCTGGAAAACTAACAGTTATTGAAATGGATGCAAGGTGTATCCCCCTGCTTGAGGAAATAAAAACCGTTTATCCTAATCTTATTATAAAACAAGCTGATGCCTTAAAAGTAAGTTTATCTGAGATAGTAACTGATGAAAAAATAACTATAATTTCTAATTTGCCTTATAATATCGGTAGTGTTTTGTTAACATCATGGTTACTCCAATCTGAAAAAATAAACAGCATGACCCTGATGCTACAGAAAGAAGTAGTAGATAGAATCATTGCTAAAGCTGGTACCAAATCTTACGGTAGGTTATCTGTTATTTGCCAAATTGTCTGTAAAATAACAAAATGCTTTGATGTTAGCCCTAAAGCTTTCTACCCTGAACCAAAAATCTGGTCTAGTGTGGTAAGACTTGAACCTAAAGAAAATACCCCTAACCTGCAATTACTGACAAAAATTGCACAAATCACAAACCTTGCTTTTTCGGGCCGAAGAAAAATGATTAAGTCCTCTTTGAAAGCCTTATCTCCAGATATCAATACTAGATTAGAAAAATTATCCATTAAGGAATCTCTACGCGCTGAAGACCTCTTACCAGAGGATTATTTAGCTTTAGCGGAAGCAATTTTAGAAATACAAGATTCGGTAAGATAAAAGATAAATGATTTTCTTGCTTTAAGAAGTACTCTTAAAAATAAACACTGGCTATTTTATATTTATAACTAACATTGCGCTTTGCCACGCATTTACAAAAGATAAAAAAGCTCCGTGCAGGTTTAGCTTGCACAGAGCATTTTTAAATTTTTATTATAAGTAGGTTTTTATAGATTTATAGCACTTCTAAGACCTACTGACCAACTTTTTACCCTGCCAGTTGGGCGAGCACTTACATTAAGGCCAACCTTATATTTGTTGTTAATTTCGGCTAAAACGTCCCCTTGGATTTGCATATTAGACTTGCGTACTTTATATGCTGGAACTTTAAAATATCTATATTCACTAACGTTTCGGCCTTGGACCTGTTGGCTTATTGGATCTTTCCAATCATGTAAATAACTTACAGTAAATGAAGGAGTTAAATTTACACTTTCCTTGATTGAGAAATCAGTAGCAAGAGTTAACCCAACTTCACCCATTACGGATTCTCTTTTTGGTATATTAAAGTCCATTTGAGTAGAAGTTTTTTGACCCGCCGCACCTTTTCGCTGTAGTTTTTCATTGTCACGGATTGGTAGTGCCCAGCAACAAAAGGGGTAGCACTGATATTTCTAGCAAAATCAAAGCGATAACCTGTACCAAGCGTAGTAAATAAGTGATTTCCAGATGTTTTACCATGTTCTTTGTGAGTAGCTAAACCGAGTTTAATATCACGGTCAATATTGTAGTGAAGTCTACCAAGACCTGCAGATGCATAAACAAACATCGGTTTTTCAAAGCTATAAACCCCATGTAATGATATGGCTTGTTCGCTGATTTTAGCTTTACCTCTATCTGCTACAAATTTAGTTTTGGTTTCCGCATAACCTATTCTTGTACCGATCAGTAAATTATCCTTTATCTTGTAATTTAGACCCATTCCGACATCTACTGCGCTGTCATCTTTGAAACCTAATGTTTTTTTGCTAAATGTCCCGGTACGGCTCTTACCAAAATCACCAAAAACCTGGAGGGCAAACTGATCACTACTATTTGGAGCGTCAGCAGAAGCGGCAATATTATTTTCTACCTGACCGGTCTTAGCAAAACCTTGAGCTAGTGCAAGATTTCTTGCGGCAGTCTTCGTGCCGAAGCTAAGCGGGGACTCACGTAGCAATGAAACCAGAGTCGGGCTGGTAATGACAGAATAAACAAACTGACGTTTAATATTGTTAGCCGGCTGGGTAGCGTGGACAGCTCCTCCTGCTGCTCTATCAAAAACTCCAAGCCCAAATCTATTATTACCAAGAGCTTGTTCCTGGAGTGTTAAATATTTACTAGGATTATCATATACTAGCTTTTATCCATATTTTCGAAAGCTTCTTCCCAAGTACCAACTGTTGCAGCCTTAGTATACTCGGTAACCCTATTTTCAAAGAAATTAGTGTGTTCTACTCCGTTTAACATTTCATCGAGCCAGGGAAGAGGATTATTATCTACCAGATATATTTCCTTTAGACCAAGCTGCATGAGCCTGCGGTCAGCTATATATCTTATATACTGGCGTACTTCTCTAGCTGTTAACCCATCAATACCGCCAACCTCAAAAGCCAGTTCAATAAAAGCATCTTCAAAATGGACGATAGTTGCACAAGCTTCATAGAGTCTACTTCTTAAGTTTTCATTCCAAACTTCAGGATTTTCCTGCACAAAAGTTTTAAACAAAGTAATTATAGAGTTAGTATGCAGAGTCTCATCCCGAACCGACCACGTGACAATCTGTCCCATTCCTTTCATTTTATTAAAACGAGGAAAGTTCAGTAAAATAGCAAAAGAGGCAAAAAGCTGTAGGCCTTCTGTAAAAGCACCGAACACCGCAAGAGTAGTTGCTATATCCTCTTTAGTTTCTACCCCGAATTTCTGCATATAGTCATACTTATCTTTCATTTCTTTATATTTCATGAAAGCTTGATATTCAGCTTCATCCATACCTATAGTATCAAGTAAATGCGAATAAGCAGCTATATGAACTGTTTCCATATTCGAAAAAGCAGAAAGCATCATTTGCACTTCAGTCGGTTGAAACACTTTAGCATAATGTTTCATATAACAATTGTTTACCTCAATATCGGCCTGGGTAAAGAAACGGAAAATTTGAGTCAGTAAATGTTTTTCTCCCGGTGTTAAGTTATATTTCCAATCTTTTACATCATCCGCTAGCGGTACTTCCTCTGGTAACCAATGGATTTTTTGCTGGACATGCCATGCTTCATAAGCCCAAGGATATGAAAAAGGTTTATAAATTGGTTTCGCTGATAATAGTGACATTTTAATTTCTCCTTGATTTTATTCGTAATAAACTATTTTTATCTTACTGACATGCTAAACATTCATCATATTCAGTTTTTGAAGACACTTTTAACTCTAAATTCATTTTATTTTTTTTCTCTAAATCAGCCATTCCTTTATCCGTTGCAACTGCATGAGATACTTTATCCGCTCTTTGGATTGAGGTAGAACGAGAATAGTACAAGCTCTTGATTCCCTTTTTCCAGGCTTTGAAGTGGATTTCATGCAAATATTTCTTGCTGACGTCACCCGGCATAAAAATATTTAAAGATTGAGCTTGAGAGATATGAGGCGTTCTATCAGCGGCAAGCTCAATAATCCAATTCTGATCAATTTCATAGGCTGTTTCAAAAACGTCTTTTTCATGATCGGATAAAAACGTTAAATGTTGTACCGAACCTTCATGGGTTGAAATAGAAGACCAGACCTGCTCGGTATTAAATCCTTTTTTATCTAGTAACCTTACTAAATTCTTGTTCTTTACATTAAAAGAGCCTGTTAAGGTTTTTTGGGTAAAACTGTTGGCAGCAAAAGGCTCTATTCCAGGGGAAGAGTTACCACAAATTATAGAAATGGAAGCAGTAGGCGCTATAGATGTTTTATTACTGAAACGCTCTTTAACCCCAACTTCAGCTGCATCGGGGCACGCACCTCTTTCTTCTGCCAGAAGAACAGATGCAGCATTTACTTCCTTATTTATATGTTCAAATATTTTATTATTCCAGACCTTAGCCATTACTGATTCCATAGGCACATTCTGGGCTTGGAGAAAAGAATGGAAACCCATTACCCCAAGACCAACACTACGTTCACGCATTGCTGAATATTTAGCTCTACTCATACTATCTGGAGCTTTTGTAATGAAATCCTCAAGAACATTATCAAGGAACCTCATAATATTTGGGATAAACTCTTTGTTATCTTTCCAGTCTTCATAATATTCTAAATTAAGAGAAGATAAGCAGCATACCGCTGTTCTATTATTACCAAGGTGATCAATACCTGTTGGAAGGGTAATTTCAGAACAAAGGTTAGAAGTTTTTACTTTTAAACCTAACTTTTTATGGTGTTCTGGAATATATTTATTTACTGCATCAACATAAAGGATATAAGGTTCCCCAGTTTCAATTCTCGTAGTTAGTAATTTAATCCAAATGTCTCTTGCTCTAACTGTATTTATTACACTTCCATCACGAGGACTTTTTAAATCCCAAGTAGTATTATTTTCGACTGCTTCCATAAAACTATCGGGAATTACAACTCCATGATGAATGTTTAAAGCCTTACGGTTTATATCTCCTCCGGTAGGACGACGTAAGTCAATAAATTCTTCAATTTCCGGGTGATCAATAGGTAAATAAACTGCCGCACTACCTCGCCGCAAGGATCCTTGAGAAATTGCCAGGGTCATAGAATCCTGAACCTTTAAGAATGGAACAATACCAGAAGTTTTACCGTTGCCGTGTACCGTTTCATTAATAGAGCGAACATTTCCCCAATAACTTCCGATGCCGCCTCCCTTAGATGCTAACCAAACATTCTCCGTCCAAAGCCCTACAATACCTTCTAAGCTATCGTCAGTTTCATTCAAAAAACAAGAAATCGGCAATCCTCTATCCGTGCCACCATTACTAAGTATAGGAGTAGCCGGCATAAAATGCAGCTTACTTATATAATCATAGATTTTATTGGCGTGAGATTCATTATCTGCATAATAGCTTGCAACCCTTGCAAATAAATCTTGATAATCTTCTCCTTTTATTAGATAACGATCCTTTAAAACCGCTTTGCCAAAATCACTAAGTAGACTATCACGACTTCTATCAATTTTTACCTTGTATTTATTTCCTGTAACCTTAGACATTATTTATTTTTTCCTTTTAAGATGAATGAAGCAAATTTTGTAATCAAAAATTTTAAACCGAAAAACTGTTTAGAATTTTGGATCAACTTGCTTTAAGCATAAAGCATAAACTTATTTTTCTTCAATAGTTATTTTTGCGAATATTGTATGTTTTTTTGCTTGACATACTATATATAGTTGCTAATTGGATTGCCATATATGAACAAATAAATCTAGTTTTATTGGTTTAACAAGAACTTAAATGGTAATAATAATATTTTATTATTAATAAATATTGTGTATGTGGATAAAAATGGTTAATAAAATCGTTATTGTGATTAATAACTTATTTGCTAATTTTTTATTATTTACTTAAGCTAAAATCTACCCATTATGGTTGATTAGTACTTGATGTTGTTGTTGCTTTTTATTAGAAAGTTATATAAATTTAATCCAATTAATTTTAGCATTTATAGGTGGTACATTGAGTGTCTGACTTGTTTAATTTTGCTAATACCAAGAAAAACTCTAAGGACGGATCTTATACCGCAAGTGACATAGAAGTCTTAGAAGGTTTAGAACCGGTACGCATGCGTCCCGGGATGTATATTGGCGGGACTGACGAAACTTCATTGCACCACCTAGTTTCTGAAGTAATTGATAACTCTATGGATGAAGCTGTTGCGGGATATGCTAATCGTATTACCATTGAAATGTTTGCTGATGGCAGTATATCAATAGCAGATAACGGGAGAGGTATACCAGTTGATAATCACCCCAAATTCCCTAATAAATCGGCTCTAGAAGTAATCTTAACCACATTACACTCTGGCGGCAAATTTTCTGATAAGGCCTATCAGACCTCGGGGGGATTACACGGGGTTGGGATATCGGTAGTAAATGCTTTATCAGAGAAATTAAACGTAGAGGTTTACCGGGATGGTTTCATTTACACCCAGGATTATTCCAAAGGGCATGCTCTAACGAAGTTAGAGAAAAAAGACGCACCTAAAAAATCAAGAGGAACTAAGATTACCTTTATACCGGATTCAGAAATTTTTGGAGAAATAACTCTCAAACCAAAAAAAGTTTATGATTTAGCAAAATCCAAAGCCTATTTATATAAAGGTTTCGAAATTCATTGGATTTGCGCTCCCGATCTAATTCATAATCAGGAAATCCCAGAAAAATCAATTATTCATTTTCCAAATGGGCTCAAAGATTATCTAGACTCAAAACTTGACAAAGACAAAATTGTCGGAGGGGAAATATTTTCTGGTAATGCTGAAATAGCAGCAGAAAATATCAAAATAGAATGGGCAATTTGTTGGCATGAAGAAGAAAGTTTTGTCCAATCGTACTGTAATACTATTCCCACTCCACAAGGCGGCACTCATGAACAAGGTAACAGAACCGCGCTGAGTAGAAGTATAAAGGTTTATGGAGAAATGACAGGGCTTAAAAAAGTGTCTTTAATAACTCCTGAAGATATTTTAGAATCAGCTTGTATTGTTATTTCAGTTTTTATTACGAATCCTATATTTCAAGGCCAAACCAAGGAAAAGCTAGTTTCAAACGGAATTGCAAAACACGTTGAGAACATGATTAAAGATCACTTCGATCATTGGCTGAGCAGTAATAAAAAAATAGCTGATATACTAATAACTCACATTATAAGTAATGCTGAATATAGATTAAACCGCAAGAACGAGAAGCTAGTTAACAGAAAAAACGCTACTCAGAAATTACGATTACCAGGTAAGCTTGCTGATTGTACGCGAAGTAATGCGCACGGAACAGAACTTTTTTTAGTTGAAGGGGATTCTGCAGGGGGGTCAGCAAAACAAGCGAGAGATAGGGAAACCCAAGCAATATTGCCGCTACGAGGTAAGATTTTAAACGTTGCAAATTCTCCTTTGCAAAAGATTCTAGCTAATCAAGAGCTCCAAGACCTTGAAACTGCTCTTGCCTGCGGTTCATTGAACCATTACAGAGAAGAAGACTTACGTTATGAAAAAATAATAATCATGACAGATGCAGACGTAGATGGCGCCCATATAGCCTCCCTGTTAATGACTTTCTTTTTTATCAGAATGCGTAAGCTTATAGTTAATGGTCACTTATATCTAGCAAAACCGCCTCTGTACCGGATAACACAGAGTAATAAGACATATTATGCTGCTAATGACGAGCAAAAACTATTGATTACAAAAAAATTATCTTCCGAAAGTAAAGCAAAAATCGAAGTTGGAAGATTTAAGGGCTTAGGCGAAATGACTCCAAAACAACTCAAAGAGACAACTATGGATCCTAAATTAAGGCTCTTATATCAAGTAAGCATAGATGACTTTGACAATACAAATGTAATAGTAGATAATCTGATGGGAAAAAATCCTGAAAAGAGATTTAAATTTATTCAGGAAAAAGCGTTATTAAATAAGGAAGGAAACCTTGAAATATATGTTTGATTTTATTAAAAAACAACAAGATTACAGTACAAAAAGTAACAAGTATGAAGAATGCACGAATCAATTTGCAGTTATAAATACAAGGTTAAATAATATCTTTCCACTAAGCAATATTATAGTAAGAAATAGCAAAGAACCTCAGAAATTGAAAAATGCTAAGGTACCGTCTTTTATGGCACCTTCTATTGAAATGTTTTTTTCCTCTTTTTCTTCTTCTTTAACCTTACTAACGGCTTTCATAACTATATTCTATGCTTCGGTAACGCTTGCTGAAGAAGAGAAAAAAAAAGAGGTTAATAATCAACCCCCACCCTATTATTGCAAACAGTTTCAAGAAGTTCTACAGCGTGTTGGCAAAGATTATATGGGAGAGGTAGATTACCAAAAAATGACAGATGAAGCAATTAACGGTATGTTGCTTTCTCTTGACCCGTATTCCGGATATTTTGTTGATGAAGATCTTGAATTTTTCATTGATCAAACAGATGGGGAATTCGGAGGGATAGGTGTGGAAATAATCCCTGATCAAGGTGCTATAAAAGTTATTTCACCTATTGACGATTTACCCGCCTATAAAGCAGGAATTAAAGCAGGGGATTATATAGTAGGCGTTAACGGACAATTAGTTTCTACTCTTGGCTACAACAAAGCTGTTCGTGAGATGCGGGGTGAACCTGGAACTAAGCTTAATTTGCTTGTAGTAAAAGAAGATGGTAATCAAACTACCGAAATCGATTTAGTAAGAGAAATTGTTAAGATAAAACCAATAAAATCTGATTTAGAATTAGATGATTATGGTGGAATTGGTTATATAAGAATTGTTACTTTTAACAATCAAACCATAAGTGAACTTAAAAAAGCAGTAAAAGATTTATCTAAAAAGGCCCAGCTTGAGAAGAAAGAGCTAAAAGGCTTGATTTTGGATGTAAGGAACAATCCCGGCGGGCTCCTTGACCAAGCAATAGCGGTTTGTGAATATTTCTTAGACCATGGAATAATAGTTTCAACTAAAGGAAAAAAAGACGAAGAGAACGTAGTAATTTCAGCAGGTAGATTTGTTGAAAAAGCCCCTCAAGTCCCTATGGTAGTCCTGATTAATTCCGGTTCTGCTTCGGCTTCTGAAATTGTAGCCGGGGCTTTACAAGATCATAATAGAGCAATTATTATCGGAACCACTTCTTTCGGGAAGGGATTAGTTCAGACCTTTACACAAATTAACAAAAGAGCTGCTGTAAAGTTTACTACTGCTAAATATTTCACACCCAATGGTAGATCTATAAATGGTAAAGGTATAGAACCCGATATTTTTATTGAAAATGCAAAAGTTGAATACGTCGAGAAAGAAAAAAAAGGTAGCGCATTTAATGAATCTTCAATAAAAAGTTATCTAAAGAAATATAATAATGAAGATAAAGTCGATTCTAAAGCAGGTGCTACACCGGAAAAAATTGAGGACCATAAAATGTCGGAAAAATATAAAAAAGATTATCAGTATGCTCGTGCCTACGACTTAATTCGCGGATTAATAATTAGAGACAAGAAAAGTAAATAAAAGAAAAGTAAATAAAAGAAAAGTAAATAGTGTAGTGGGTGTAGTGGAAAAACTTAAAATTCTTGTAAGAAATTATTTTATATTTTCTAATATTGGATCTTATATGGTTTTTTTAGCTTTTATCCTTTTAAAGGAGCAAAAATAGACATGATACAAAAAAAAGTAGAAGCACTTGCTCTAAAGCTCCCTTTTAGACCAGGTGTCGGAATGATGATTATTAATAAGAATAACCGGATTTTTGTAGGAAAAAGAATTGATTCTAAAACAAACGGGTGGCAAATGCCGCAAGGAGGAATTAACCTAGGTGAAACTCCAAGTGCTGCTGCTCTACGAGAAATGGCAGAAGAAATAGGTAGCAACCAAGGTAAGATAATTGCCGAAAGTAAAAAATGGTATAGCTATCGGCTGCCTCCATTCTTAGTTCACAAACTTTGGGGAGGAAAATATTGTGGTCAGAGACAGAAATGGTTTTTAATAAGGTTTACCGGCGAGGATTCGGATATAAATGTTAAGACTAAGCACCCCGAGTTTGATAGCTGGCAATGGGTAGGGGTCAATGAATTGTTAGAAAATATTATACCATTTAAATATAAATTATATTCAAAAATAATTGCCGAAGGCGAATTCAATAATCTAGCGCAACATACTGCAATTTGCGATTATGAAAGACCTCGGTAGGTGTTCTGTAACCAAGGCATTTTCTGGGCTGATTATTCATTCTCTGTTCTATATCGTCAAGAAGTTCTTGAGATAAGTT
>CAIKLL010000192.1 GCA_903828265.1 uncultured Rickettsiales bacterium | reverse complement strand
GCTTTAATGCCATGCTCTTGTTCCCTCTTCCTTTCGAATTTAGGTAAGGCATTCGCCTCAAGGTCAACTTCTCTGAACCTTGCTTAGCTTTGCTAAGTATTTCTTAACGCGCTACCATGGCGCACCAGTTCCGCTATTTCTTCCCTTAGTAATTCTACTGAGGTTCTAGTTACCTTCTGAATTCAAAACAGCGCTTACTAACTCACCGGTTTCTCCAGGTAAGGTTTCTAAAGCATGTATGGTAGTTTCAGAATCCGTGATATCCTTTGCTAATTCCTTAGTTTTTTTAGATAAAGGCTTTAAGGTTGCTCCTTTTTTTCTTGATTTTTCTGCTTCAGCTAATATTTCAGCTAGTTTAGCTGATTTAACTGCACGGTCCTGAGCAAGGTTTGTAGCGGTTTGCTCATCCATTCCTTTCAGCTCGACCTCTACTTTTTTTAGCAAGCCAATTTCCTCGTCCGACAAAGGAGACCTTAACTCTCTTCCGAGCTCTTTATCTTCTCTTTCTATAACCGTAATAAAGGCTTCTATAAATTCTCCTTGTCCATTAACTGCTTTTTCAGCAAGAAATGATTTTAACTTTCCCTTGTTAATTTCAGACAATTTAGTGGTTAGGACCTTAACCATATCACGGGTTTCGATACCGTACATTTCAAGTGGAGTCGGTACAATACCATTATCTATTAGTGCTTTGAAAGCAGGTTTATTAATAGCCACACCTCGATCACTCATTTCTTTAGCCAGATACTCTCCCTTGCCTTGGTGCGTTAATTGAGTATGAGCCGCTAATATATTTGCTTTTGCTGATTCAAGAGTTACGGGTGCTATTCCGCTAGTACTTCCCTTAGCACTTCCCATACGGGCTGCCAATGCTTGTTTTAATGCTTCTTTAGCTGATACCACTGGAGCATCTATAGTTACCTCTGGCCTGTTTTGAACCGCTTTACGGAGTTTACGGCCCGCTCTGATCTCCTCAAGTAGCTTATCTTTATTACCAGATCCAGTCACAACTGAAGTAGAGGTTGTAGATTCCTGCTTAGTTTTTTGTCCCAAAGCGTCAATAATAGGGGACAAGCTGCCTTCCTGATCAAAAAAAGATATTAGCTCTTTTACAGTTAGCCTATCAGCTTCCGGCATCTCTAACATGAATGCATTAAGTTGTTCGCGTTCAGCAGATTTAAATTGGTTAATAACCTCTCCTCCTTCTAACATCTCTCTTCCTTTAGGTACTATACCCTGGATTACAAGTTTTTTAAGAAGTTGAGGAGGAACAACAGGTTTAGTAGCTGTTTTTCCACGTGCAGCAAGTTGTTCTTGACCAAT
Source organism: uncultured Rickettsiales bacterium (assembly GCA_903828265.1). Lineage (GTDB taxonomy): Bacteria > Pseudomonadota > Alphaproteobacteria > Rickettsiales > Rickettsiaceae > Megaera. The sequence goes on along the minus strand of CAIKLL010000192.1, from coordinate 14,598 downwards.
AGAAACTAGCCGTGCATGTATACTAGATATATTGTCTATATTCTTTTGCGCTTCTGACAAAGATATTTCTTTTGCATCTGCTTTTTCTATTCTTTCTCTTTTTCTTACTTCTGCTCTCTGTTTTAATGCAGCCACAGCTTCCGGATTTTCAGCAATCTCAGCTTTTTTCTTAGCGCTACTTTCTTTCCTCTGAGCTATTAACTCCGAGGCTCTTTTTTTCTTAGCATTATCAATAAGAGTAATAATACTAGCCCTTTCGGCCACAAGAACATTTTCCTTCCTAGATAAATTTTCCCCGGCATCAATTCTTAACTTCAATGCTTCCCCTTCATGAAGGTATGTTTTCTGCTTTTCAGTCAATTCATAACCTACTTCCTCAGCAATACTTATAAGCTTCTCAGGTGTCTCATCTTTTAAATTTATAGCTTTAACAATAGGTCTTGAAATTTTAACCGGGTTTTTTTTAACCGCTTCGTCTAGCTCTTCCTTCAAGCTCTTTGGTTCATCCGCAACTTTTTCTGCTACGACAGTAGATTTTGCTCCTTTTGCAGCTCTTGCTTCCCTGATTTTTCTTAACCTTTCCTGAGGACTTTCATTACTATGAAGAGAAGCTATCAAAGCATCTGTATCCACACCATGTGTTACAGTTGACTTTGTAGGAACTGACTCAATCAGCACCGGTTTAGGTACAGCAAAAAGCATACTAAACCTTTCATACAAGGTTAAAGACTTGTCATTTATCTTTTCATTTACTCCAGAAAAAATATCTTGTTTTACAAGTGGTGGCTGTGGTGGTGCCATCATTGGTGGCGGTGGTGGTACATCATCCATAGAAGGCGGTGTTGGCACCATAGCCAAAGATGACGATGGTAGCGGAACAGAAGGGGCACCCATAGAACTACTATCTATAGAAACTAAAGGTCCCTTTACGCCCACTACTTCTTTTGGAGTATCCTCAACTACCGGAATTTTAGTTTCTACAGGTTTGTCAAGCTCTTTTCTTCGTTTTATTGCTTCATCCAATTCAATAGTATCAACATCTGCCTCATTAAACCCATCTGCTATAACGGCTCTTCTAGCACCTAAAACCCCTAACCCACTAAGCTTTTTATTATACTCTTTTTCTGCTTGATCAATTTTTTCTTGACGTTTTCTTATTAGTTCATCTAATGAATTCTCAGCTAATTTATCAATTCGTGCGGAACGAGCTTCTTCGTCACGTCTTTGTGCTTCTTCTTGCGCTACTTTCTCTGCAAGGAGCCTTTGCTCTGCTAAATCTTTAGCTCTTTGTTCTGATTCAGCGATTTTACGTGCCCTTTCTTCTGCTTTAGCTTTAGCTGCGTTTTCGGCAAGCAGCTGCGCTTAATATTTATCTTGATATTCAGGAGTATGCGCATCAGCAAGATCGGCTTGAGCTTTATTCAATTTTTCTGTCGCATACTTAATTTGAGCCTGAAGTGCTGCTTTTTGATTGGTAAGATTAGGAAGTTCGTCCCATTCATCCTCACCATTTTCCTCAATTTCATCAATTTTCTCTACGGTTTCTGTAAGTTCCCGGTTTAAAATATCTAATTTACGCCTATTTTCTTCGAGTGTTTTTTGAATTTGCTCAGCAGAAAGAAGAACAGGACTAGAAATAACTGGATCGACTTTCTTTAAAGCTTTACCAGCATTAATACTGGCTAGAAGATCCTTAGGAAGATTACCAGAAGCAAAAACTGTAGATGTAGAAAACATTAAAGCACTAATACTACTTGCAGCAAGTAAATATTTTAGTGAACTATTTTTTATCATAACCAAGCATTAAAGTTAATATTTGTTAATTAATAACATAACTATTTCTTGCAAAATGTCAATGATTTTAGTTAAAAAATCTTAATTTATAGTAAGAAATAGTCCCTAAGTCTAAGTTATTTTGCGATAGAACTATAAATTATAAGGAATTAAAGAGGAGATCATATACTAATGAATATTTATTTTTATAAAGAAAAAAGTTAATTTATATTATTTATGGGCAGCAAAAGTTAAATATATTATACTAACTAGAATAAACAGTTAGTCTGTTAATACCGATTTTATAAGAAGCCTATTTGTTGAATCTCTAAAACTATTATGATAATTTGTAATAAGAGTAGAATATTAATCGTTGAGTAAACATCTAAGCAGAGTTCTAAAGTAATTATGGATTTATACCAAAATCAACATATTTATATTGCTTCATCTTATTTTTTAGTATTAATTATTTTAGGCTACATCTTAATCCAGGCCTTATGCGAATTAAAATCCCTAAAAAATGAAAAAAAGGACTCAAACTAGATTAGCTTCGGTTGTTGGGCTTTTTATTATGGTTTCTACGGGGCTATATTTTATACTTTCAAATTTAGAAGATAATATAGTGTTTTTTCATCCTCCATCCGATATTGAAAAAATAACGAATGCAAAAACAAGAGTCCGCGTCGGAGGCTTAGTAAAAGAAAATTCTATTGTAATATTATCTGCCAATAAAATCAGATTTGCTATCACCGACTATAAAAACACTTTAACAATAGAGTATACCGGTATATTGCCGGCATTATTTAGAGAAAAGCAAGGAATCGTAGCAGAAGGTACATTCATTAACGGTATATTTGAGGCTAAAAATTTATTAGCAAAGCACGATGAAAATTATATGCCTCCGGAAGTAGTAAAAACTTTAGATAAATGATCTAATTAAAAAAGTATTTTCAACCTACTCCTAATAACTTACCCATTCGTAAGGGTTAGAGAAAATGATTTGACTATGAGCAATTAAAGGCTATATTTTGATTTTAGCCAAAAAGCAATTTTAAAACAAAACCCTTAAGATTTTAAAGTAAAAACAATAACCTCAAGTAAATAATTATGAGTCTAAAATGCGGAATCGTCGGGTTACCAAATGTCGGTAAATCTACATTGTTTAATGCTCTTACAGCAAGTATTGCAGCAGAAGCTGCCAATTATCCATTTTGCACAATTGAACCTAATACTGGCATTGTTCCGGTCCCCGATGAGCGTTTAATTAAGCTAGCCCAAAATGCCGGTTCTGCTAAAATTATTCCTGCCTTTATTGAATTTGTAGATATTGCCGGACTTGTCAAAGGAGCAAGCAAAGGAGAAGGGCTTGGGAATAAATTCCTGTCCCATATCAGGGAAGTAGATGCGATTATCCATGTCCTAAGGTGTTTTGAAGATCAGGATATTACCCACGTACATGGTAAAATAGACCCGATTCATGATGCCGAAATAGTAGAAACAGAATTGATAATTGCCGATCTTGAATCAATTGACAAAAGACTAGCTACTAATGAGAAAAAACTAAAATCTGGTGATAAAAAAATTGCTGAAACAATTGAATTATTAAAAGCTTGTAAAGCTGTTTTAGAACAAGGCAAACCTGTTAGAACGCTTATCGATAAATACGCCAAAAAGGATCTATCTTCCTTACAATTAATTACTTCAAAACCTGTTTTATATGTCTGCAATGTACTTGAGTCGGAAGCTGCAAGTGGTAATGATTTTTCAGGACAAATAGAACAAAAAGCTAAAAATGAAAAAGCTAATTCAGTAATTATTTCCTCTAAAATAGAGGCAGAAATTTCTACCTTGAATACAGAAACTGAAAAACAAGAATTCCTTGAAAGTTTAGGACTGAAAGAAACTGGACTTAGCAAGATTATTCAATCAGCCTATTCTCTACTCGGCCTGAAGTCTTTCTTTACTATCGGTCCTAAAGAAGCTCATGCGTGGACTTTTGAAAGCGGGACACTAGCCCCGCAAGCTGCTGGAATTATTCATACTGATTTTGAAAGAGGTTTTATAAGAGCCGAAGTAATTAATTATGCTGATTTACTTAGTATAGGTAGCGAAGCAAAAGCGAAAGAGCTTGGAAAGCTAAGAATTGAAGGAAAAGAATATGTCATGCAAGATGGTGATGTAGTTCATTTTAGATTTAATGTGTAAGCGGATAAAGCTATGAAAATAGTAGGACGCATACCGCCGATATTAATCTATTTTTTAGTTTCTCTTTCCACCTTAACTGAAACTATATACTCAGCTGCATTGCCGGACATTGCTAAAAGTTTGCATACTGGCGGTGGTATAGCTCAGCTTTCTACAACAGCTTATTATTGCGGCTTTGCAATAGGTATATTTACCTTAGGTAGAGTATCAGACATTTTTGGAAGAAAACCAGTAGTGCTTTTCGGTATCTCTTTTTATTCTATTGCTGCTTTGCTAATTAGCTATTCTCCTAATATTGAAACTTTTATTAGCTTGAGATTTTTGCAAGCTTACGGCGCTAGTGTAGGCTCTGTGGTAGGCCAGGCTATGACAAGAGATTCATATAGAGGATGGGAATTATCTTACATGTACGCAAGCGTTGCTATGGTTATGGCAGTGGTACCTTCAATAGGTTCAGCTATTGGCGGTTATATAGTAGAATATTCAAACTGGCAAACCGTGTTTAGGTTCTTAACTGTTTTAAGTACAAGTTTACTTTTTATTTATATAAAATTTTTACCGGAAACTAATGCTTATATTGGAGTTGCACGTAACAATAGGTTCCTTAGTGTTTTAAAAGTAGCCTTAAAAGACAAAGTGCTTCTTAGTTATGCATTCATGGTCGGCTCCTTTAATGGCATTTGTTTTGGATTTTATATTCAAGCGCCTTTTATCTTTATTGAAAATTTTAAAATGTCTCCCTCTCATTATGGCCGGTTATTTCTTTTTCTTAGTGGTATAAACTTGTTAGGTAGCATAATTAGCAGAAGATTAATTAAAAAATTAATCAACACTTTCAAGGTAAAAACTATTGGTCTCGTCTTAAGCGTAATCGGTTGCATATTACTTTTACTCGGCTCATTTTTAATTGATAATAGTTCTACGGTAAATACAGTATCCCTACTCATTTTTACTCCTATGGCTATTCACCTGATGGGACATAGTCTGGTGGTTCCGATGCTTCTCCGTCATGCGCTTGAAGATTATTATAAAGTAACAGGGAGTGCCGGAGCAATTTTTGGATCTTTATATTACTTGATTACTGCATTAGTTAGTTTGATGATTTCTTCTCTGCACAGCAATACTATTAATAATTTTGCTATATTATTTGCAAGTTTGCTCTTTATTTGCCTTATCTTATTTTATAAAACGCTGCAATGGCGTAAAACGATGAACAAACCAGAATTCTACTAAATATTTTTGTAAAGAATACACAGTTTACACTAAGTGATTGCCTCCTCTGCAAAAAGATTTAACTCATCAATATTTCCTTTTGAGATATAAACCTCTGCTTTACTTGAAAAAACAAGAGTATGAGTTGCTACTGCATTGATAAAACTTCTATTATGGCTTACAAACATAATAGTTCCTTCGTATGCCGCTAGTGCTTCGCTCAAAATTTCGGTACTAATTATATCTAAATGGTTAGTTGGTTCATCAAGAAGTAAAAAATTAGCTTCTTGTACTAATAAACAAGCAAGACTCAGACGGCTTTTTTCACCACCCGATAAAATATTTACCTGCTTATAAACATCGTTGCCTCTGAATAAAAAAGAACCAAGTAATCCCCTTGCATTACCTTCTGAAAGTTCCGGATTAGAAGCTTTTAAGTTTTCTAGTACCGTTTGTTTCATATCCAAATACTCAGCTTGATCTTGAGCATAATATGCTATCTTTAGATTATGTCCGATCTTCATATTACCAGCTAAAAAGGGAATGTGGTTTACAACACTTTTAATCAAAGTAGACTTACCTAGCCCATTTGCGCCAACAATAGCAATTTTTTGTCCCCGCATAATTGTAAAAGATAGTTTTTTAATAAGAGGATTAGTATATCCTATAGCGCACTCTTCAAATGTTATTACTTCCTTACCGCTTTTCCGTTTAAGGGGGATTTTAATATTAATTTCTGCATCGTCTTTGTTGACTGTAATATTAGATGCGTCACTTTCAAGACGGGTTACCATTTTCATTTTACTACGGGCTTGCGTAGCTTTTGAAGCTTTTGCCCCAAATCTATCAATAAATCTCGATAGCGTTTCTATTTTACCTTCAATATTCTTTAATTCAGCAATCTTGTTTGCTTCCCTTAACTCGTACTGTAACAAGAAAGAGCTATAATTGCCTCGATATTCAGTTAAACTACCGTCCTTCAAGTGAAGAATAATATTAGGCAATCTATTTAATAACGATTCATCATGCGAAACAAAAAGTACCGTTCCTTTGAATTTTTTTAGGTAATTTTCAAGCCATACTATAGTTGGCAAATCCAGGTGATTAGTTGGCTCATCCAAAATTAAGAAATCTGGATTTTTTATCAAAATTTTGGTAATTTCTAACCTCATTTTCCACCCACCAGATAAAGCTTTAGGATGTTTTTCTAAATCTTCCTCTGTGAAACCTAGGCCTTGGAGTATCTTGGCGGCGTTATATTCAAATGAATATCCATCTTTACTGCGAAACAGATTTTCTAAAAATTCAAATTTTTCATACTTTTCATTACTAAAATTTTCTGCCATGTCCATATTAGCTTTATTCATATCAAGCATAATTTGAAATAACTCTTCATTACCTGACATACACTCAATAAGAATCGAATCTTTAGGATTAGGGTTAGGTTCCTGAGGAAGGTAACCTATAAGTTTAGATTTCGGCTGGGTAACACTGCCGTTATCAGGTTCGTCCAGATTACATAATATATTCAAAAGAGTAGTCTTACCTGCTCCGTTAACTCCAACTAGAGCTATAAGCCCGCTTTGCGGAAAATTATAATTTATGTTCTTTAGTACAAATTTCCCGTGAAAATTTTTAGATAGATTATTAAGTATTAACATATTCGGTCACTACAAAATTAAGGATTAAGGTTTATCAAACCATTTAAAAGTGCCGAATGAATTTAGAAATATCCCATGCGGCGCACAAACTAAGAATTTATGCGCCTACGCTACCCTGTAATATTTATTTCTTTTTTAGACATATTAATCGCTTTACCTATTAAAGCTTGTGGCTTCTCAATATTAGCAAACTTCTTATTAGTTTTCAAGGATAGAAAAATTCCTACCATTATACTTTATAAATTTATATTAATATTTATTGACTTTTAGTTATAATTTGTGTATTTAAATTAACCTTAAGTTAAATTAATTTTAATAAGAGGTAGGTTTTTTATGAAACGCAAAAAGAAAAAAACGGTAAAAAATCAGAGGCTATTATTAAACAGGAAAATAGAAAAATATTTAACTAAAGAAGAATATTACGACCTATTGAATAAGTCTAAAATCTCACTTCATATTAGTAAAATAGAGAGTGAGGGGATAAATATCTTTGCAAAATTAATAGAAAAAAATTTTATATCAGTCCCAGAGCTTAATTTCAGCAGTAGTTATGAATACGGTAAGGTTGATTTAGAAAAATTACAAACTTTAGCATACAGTTTAGAAAGAAATACTATTATCACTACACTGAATTTTAGTAAAAATCACATCTGCGAAAAAGGATTAACCTATTTCGCACGTATTATAGCTAAAAACATAACTATTACTAACCTTGACTTAAGTCTAAATAATAACGGCTTTATAAGCTCTAAAAAATCAGGTCTAGATGATTTCGGATTAAGTTTACAAATTAATAAAACTCTAAGCATTCTTAACCTTAGTTATAACAGCCTTAGAAAAGCAGGAACTGAGAAAATTATTAGAGGCTTAAAAAATAATTCCTCAATTAAGGAACTTAACTTAAGTGTTAACATCATAGGAGATGAAGGAGCAGAATGTATTAAGGATCTACTATCTACAAATAAAACCATTACGAAGCTGGATATTAGCGGGAATGCTTTTACTGATACCGGTATCTCAAAAATTGCAGAAGGCTTAGCAAAGAATGAGACTCTTAACACTCTTGATTTAAGTTTAAACCGCATAACTGATCAAGGAGTAGAGACTATAATAAAATCCTTAGAATCAAACACAACCCTCACTAAACTCGACCTAAGTTATAATAAAATAGGAAATAAAGGTGCAGGATTTATACTTTTATTTATAAAAGATCACCCAACGATTTATGTTGAAATTGCTCATAATGAGAATATTAGTGAATTTTTCAGAAATGCTATTGCGTTAAAAAACAACTCCAACAAAAAACTTAAGGCAGAAGCAGAAATTGCCACTACTAAAACTATTATCAAAAAACCTCTAGAAAAATACCAACCTACACCTTTAGATAAACCTCTAGAAAAAATAGAAGAAGAGATGGAAGAAAACGAAGTTACTTTCCACACAGGCTCTAATAAAGATATATTTTTAACGGATGCCGAACTTCCTCTTGAATTAACTAGTTCATATGATTCGGAGTTACCGGCTTTAATGCAATAATTTAATTGCTAACAATTTTATTTGCTAGTTGTAGCGATAAAAGTTTTATGTTACTATTTCAGGGTTCTTTTATAAATAGTGGCTACCTATAAGAACTACATATTAAAAAGATCTGTAAAACTTCTCTTTAAGAGGTATATATGTATGCAAAATTCCCAAAACACTATTTTATCTGATTACCAGGAAAAATTAGCTGAAACTTTTGAGCATATAAATTATCTAATTGATAATGATAAGGTAGATAACGCAAAAACTGCTCTCCTAGAATTGCATTTTGCAGATTTAGCCGATTTCCTAGATAATACCAATCATAGATTATACGACCTTATTTTACCTATAATCGCAGAAGATATAGAACCAGAAACTCTAGTCTGGTTGAGCGATAGTAATAAACAAGCTGCAATAGAAGCATTTGGAATTGACAAAACCGTTAAACTAATCAATCAGTTAGATATTGAAGACTGTATTGAGGTAATAGATACTTTAGATGAAGACTTAAAAGATAAAATAATAAAAAACTTAAATCCCGATAAGAAGAAACAAATAATTGAAGGCTTTAAATATCCGGAAAATACAGTAGGACGAATAGTTGAAAAACACTTCATTGCGTTTCAAGAAGACTGGTCGGTAGAACAAGCAATTGAGCATATCCGTAAAAGCAAAATTACTCACGATTTTCATGCTGGAATTGTAGTAAATAATAAATATCAACCTGTGGGAAACATATTATTATGTACGTTGGTTAAAAGCCTACCTACCGAACCGTTAATAAATTTAATGAATTCAGATTTTAAAATTGCCGAAACCAGTACCAAACTTGATGAAATAGCTTTTATATTCAAACAATATGCCTTAACTATTGTTCCGGTGGTAAATAAAAAGGGGAAGCTAGTCGGGAGCGTTTCAATAGATAATATGATCTACATTATTGAAGAACAAACGGAGAATGAATTTTTACACTTAGGGGGTATCAATACTAGCGATATATTTGATAATTTATATGCAACTGTAAAACATAGATTTCCATGGTTATTTATTAATTTAATTACGGCCTGCGCTACTTCCCTCGTTATTAATCAATTCAGCGAAACAATAGAAAAGTTAATTGCTCTTGCTACCATAATGCCTATTGTTGCTAGTATGGGCGGTAATGCAGGTACCCAGGCAATGACCGTTACCGTAAGAGCATTAGCAAATAGGGAAATAAAACAGATATACATAACAAAGGTTATTTTAAAAGAAATATTTGTCTGTTTATTAAATGGCTTGGCTCTCGCAATTATAGGATCATTAATCATCTATATACCTTTTTCTGACTTGAATTTAAGTCTTGTTTTTACTGCTGCCATAATAACTAATTTCACCGCTGCAGGGTTGCTTGGCTCTAGTATCCCGATCATCCTAGATCATTTTGATATTGATCCTGCAACTTCTTCCGGGGTAGTCCTAACGGCACTTACGGATGCACTTGGTTTTTTTAGTTTTCTTGGGCTTGCTTTTTTCTTTCTAGTTTAAAAAATTAAAAAATTACTTTTTATTACCCCCAAGATATGTTATAAATAAATGTACACATTTCAAGATAGAATTTGGTGTACTTTAATAAATTATTATACACTTATTAATGCAAATGAAACACGGTGGTAAAAGAAGCGGAGCAGGCAGACCGAAAGGACAGGGTAAATACGGGACCAGTACAAAAGCAATTAGAGTGCCTGAACATCTTCTGGAAGAGGTAAGAAATTACTCTATTAATGGTGGGTATAAAATCCCGCTTTTCAGCTCCAGAGTAGAAGCTGGTTACCCTTCTCTAGCTGATGATCATATAGAAGAAATGGTTGATATGAATTCTCTTTTAGTTGCTAATCCTAAAACAACTTTTTGTGTGAAGGTTTCTGGGTTATCAATGATAGATGCTGGAATTTATGAAGGAGATATATTACTTGTGGATAGTAGTATTAAGCCTGAGGAAGGTAAAATAATTATTGCCTCCATAGATGGGATGTTAACAGTTAAAAGGCTTGGTTTTATAGAGAAGAAACCTTACTTACTCCCGGCGAACCCAGATTTTGATCCTATCCCCATTTTAGAAAATTCAGAAGTTTACATTTGGGGAGTGGTAGTAAAAATACTTAGAAGTTTATAAGGAGGATTATAATTATGGCATTACAAATTTATGAAATCCAAAATATACAGAGTGCAAGAAAATATTTGTCCCTAACATCGGAACCTGTAATACTAAGTAATCCTCAAGGAAGTACTAGGTATTACGGCATGAGAGTAATTGATTATATTTTTAAGACACTCCAAAGTGAGTTTCCTGATAAAATAAAAGGAATAGTTGTTGATGCTTATGATGATTATTCTGCATTAGTAACTGCGAAAGAATTAGGTTACGATAATATAAAATATAATAATGAATTTGCTTAAGCATACAACTGATTTTAAATACAAAAATAATGGTTAGCTTAGAAATCAAGAATATAGTTAAGGAATGGCAAGCTTATCTTGAACTGCAAAAAAACTACTCTAAAAATACTAGAGAAGCATATTTAAATGATGTAACAGCTTATTTTGCTTTTATTAGTAATTATTCTGACGAGTCCGTCAATTTAAAATCTGTTTCCTCAGTAGATATAAGGCTTATTAGGAGCTGGCTATCTGATCGTAGATTTTCCGATTATAAGGCAAGTGCAAGTGCAAGAGCTTTATCTTCAGTAAAAAGCTTTTATAAATACTTAGAAAAGACACGGAATATTGTATGTCACTCAATATATACAGTATCTAGCCCTAAAAAAGCTAAAGTTTTACCAAAAGCACTATCTAAAGAAGATACATTATTTTCACTTGATAAAGTAGCCTCTTTAAACGAAACAAGGTGGATTGATTTGCGCAACAGAAGCCTTCTTACCTTAATTTATGCTAGCGGTTTGCGGATCTCAGAAGCATTATCACTAACAAAACAACATATTAAGGAACCCGAATACGTAAAAGTCATTGGAAAAGGCAATAAAGAAAGATTAATACCCTGGGTTGATAGTGCTAAAAAACTTATTCTAGAATACTTAAAAGCATTACCTTATGAAATATGCGAAAATGAACCAATATTTAGAAGTAAAACAGGTAAGATACTACACCGCTGTAACTTTAATTCTGAATTAGTTAAATTGAGACGTATTTACGGCTTACCGGAGCATTTAAGTTCACATTCATTTCGTCATAGCTTTGCAACTCATTTACTGGAAAATGGTGCAGACCTAAGATCCATTCAAGAGTTACTAGGCCACAAAAGCCTATCGACTACTCAAAAATATACTAAAGTTAATTTAACTCATCTAGAAAGTATATATAATAAATCCCACCCTGAAGCAAAAGCATCTTTAGATAAAAAATCGACTGACCAAAAATAAATTATTTAATCATTTTACCTTGCTTTCTTGTTGGCTTTTATACTATATTAGTCCTGTTTGTAAAAGGAGGTAAAAATGGATAAAGTTATTCTACCAGAAGGTTATAAACCCTCAGAAGATGAAGAATATATGAATCCAATGCAATTGGAATATTTTAAAACGAAACTTTTAAATTGGCGTAATAGTTTACTTGCTGAATCCCGGGAAACCTTAAATCATTTAAAAGAAGAAACCTGGAATGAGCCAGATTTAAATGATCGGGCCAGTGTTGAAACAGAAACAACTATTGAACTTAGAACCCGTGACCGTTACCGTAAATTAATTGATAAAATAGAATCTGCTCTTGAGAGAATCCATAGCGGCAATTACGGTTACTGTGAAGAAACAGGAGAAGCCATAGGTATCAAAAGACTTGAAGCAAGGCCTGTAGCTACTTTATGTATAGAAGCCCAAGAACGTCATGAGAATTATGAGAAAACTCATATTGATGAGGACCTTCTCGATTCCTAAAAAAAGTTTTAGTATAGTTCTATTTTTATTGTTGAAAGGATAAACGCTAATCCTAGGGTTTATTGTATGGTTAATCTATTGCGATAATTTACAGTTAGACTTGTCTAAGTTATAATTATATTTTGTGACTATTTATACAGGAAATTAGCTAATAATATATTCTTCTTAACTATGCTAGTTCAATTTTCTTGAGATATTTGTTACTTTTACTAATCCAAGAAGGCTTAACGCCAATAGGTTACTGCTATAAGTATGATGCTTGGGTGGCACCGTCAAGGTAATCAAAAAAGTATAAAAAGAGGAAAATTTGTTTAGGTTTTCTGGGGTTTACAAACTCTATTTTTCTAAAATTTATCAGAATTTCAATTAATTTGACGGGTCCATCCAATCATAACTTTTCCGCTCCTCAGTAGCTATTAGATTTACTATCTTTTACCGGTAAGTTCTATCAAGTCAATCCTAAACCGGAAGTATCACCGTAAAAGTTGCTCCCTTTTTTCCGTCACTTTCAGCCTTGATAGTACCGCCATGAACTTCCAGAATACGTTTGCAAACAGCAAGGCCGACGCCTCTTCCTCCTGCCGGTGTACGAGTTCTGGAGCTTACAGTAAAAGGCTCAAATACCTCATAGAGCTCTTCTTTAGGTATACCAATTCCTTCATCGGATAAACTTAAGCGTACATGATTCCTGTCTTGATTCAGGGTAATGCTAATCAGGCCTTTTTTACAATAACTAATAGTGTTGATAACCAAATTATCCAGTAACTGAATCATATAATTCCTGTCGGCATTGATCCCTATATTTTCTTCAATATCTAAAATAAATTCTCTATCTTCCTTATTCTCATCATACAGTTTACGACAGGTCTCTACCCTCTCATATACCAGATCACTAAAATTGAAATTTTCTTTCTGAAGTTTATAACGAGGTTTACTCAAATCAGACAGAGTGGCAAGGTTCTCATCAAATACTCTAAGGTTATGGGCACTTTTTACGATTACATCAATAGCCTGCTTTTTCTGGTTATCAGTTAGCTTATCATAACCGGTTTGCAGGGTTTCAGCCATGCTGATTACTCCGGTCATAGGCGCATGATATTCATGATTCATATTACGGATAAATTCAGTTTTAAGAGCCAATGCTTCTTCTACTTCTTTCTGTTGATTATGTATACGGCCATTCAAGTGTTCATTTGTTTTTTCAGTAAGCTCTTGATACTCTTGTTTAGGCTTAAAGAAAACTATTAGAATACTGCTAACTAAAAGCAATACATACATTATTTTAAACTGTAACCCTACCTCTATGGCCGCGCTTAAATCATCTACTCCCATATGCCACTTATAGGTTTCTACACTTAAAAATACTGTAGAACAAACCATGAATATTGCTACCTGCCATCTAACTAACAGAGCAATAATTATAATATTAAGTATAAATATCATAAGCTGAAATTGCCCAAAGTTACTTACTATTATTAACAACGTTGGGGCAAATATCAGCACATACGGTAATATGAGGTTCCAGGCAATAACAATAAATTTTTCCTGTTTAAAGGTCGGTGGCCAAATTGGAAAAGTAAGAAGTATTGAAGAAGATACAAGAACCGTGTGATAAATAAACTCAAGTATTTCTTTATGTTCAAGCTGAATATTTTTAGGCATGGAATACATTGTTGAGAAAACTGAGATAATACAGAAAAGGCCAAATAAAGGATAAATATAATCGTGTTTTGGAGTATTTTTTTTACAAAAGCTCCAGAAGTTAAATTCCTGTATTGCTTTCATCAACTTACGCATTTTTCTCTTGCGCTCATTCCTTACAGCCAGCAAAGGCTCTTTATCCTTAATTCCTACCCACCCTCCCGGTTCCTTTAAACAATAATGACCGGTAATGAGCGCAACAAAGTGAGCTATTATTCCCGGTATTGCACTATCAGCCCAATCAAGTAAATACATCCTCCACAGAACTACCGCAATAACTCCACTGGCCATACCTATTAATACACATCGGCCTGATGTACGGAATCCAAATATAGCTAATATTAGAGGCACAGAAACTACCGGCATGTAAAAACTCCAGGTAAATGTCATTAATTCTAATACACCTTTTTGGAAGGCTAACCAAAAACACAATACCCCCGTGAAAATCGAAAAAAGGGCGAATTCAATAATCTAGCGCAACATACTGCAATTTGCGATTATGAAAGACCTCGGTAGGTGTTCTGTAACCAAGGCATTTTCTGGGCTGATTATTCATTCTCTGTTCTATATCGTCAAGAAGTTCTTGAGATAAG
>CAIKLL010000191.1 GCA_903828265.1 uncultured Rickettsiales bacterium | reverse complement strand
CTTATCTCAAGAACTTCTTGACGATATAGAACAGAGAATGAATAATCAGCCCAGAAAATGCCTTGGTTACAGAACACCTACCGAGGTCTTTCATAATCGCAAATTGCAGTATGTTGCGCTAGATTATTGAATTCGCCAAATGGAGGAATTTAATTAGTAAGTTATAACCTTCTCTATCTAAGCCTCTGTCCGCATTATGAAATAATATTATTTTAGGCTTGTGAATTAAGGCTCTTGAAATAGCTATTCTTTGTTTTATACCGGGGGCAATAATATCAGCGATTCCATCATTAATTTTTGTGTCATATCCTTTAGGTAATAGGGCAATTTCTTTATCAAGGTTAAACATCTTAGCTATTTCTAATGCTTCATTTTCCATATTCTCATTAAAAGCAGTAAGGTTTTCTAAAATCGTTCCTTGAAAAAGGATATTATTGGCTGAAATATATCCGATATATTTAACTAATTCTTCTGACTGATAATCACTTGGCGGGATACCGTTTACAAATATTTTGCCGCTCGTAGGTTTTACAATACCGGCAATTAAACGCATTAAAGTTGCTTTTCCTGCATTATTTTCACCTCTAATACCGATGGTATCAGGAATTTTCAGATCTAAATTAATATTTTCAAATATCATTTTCTCTCCGTAGCCGAAAGATACATTTTCTAATTTTACCGTACCGATTTCCTTAAATTCTTTGTTGTCTATTGGTCGACGTTCCACCTGTTCAATAGAAAACATTTTTTCCGCTTGGTTATTAGCTATTCTGTATTCTTGAAACTGCGTCCAAAGAAATAAAGTCTTTTGTATCGGTTGCATTAATCTTCCAGCAAGTAATACCGTTGCAACTAGAGCACCGCTGGTAAAATCTCCTTTAATTACCATAGGTGCTCCAAAAGATACTATGGCTACAACCATTAATTCATTAAACAATATACCGAAAGTATATCCTTGCGTGCTTATTAAGGCCGTTCGATAATTATGTATGCTACATTCTTCTTCAAGGCTCGCGTAACGTCTTGTAAAAATTGCTTCTAACCCTAAAGATTTAATAGTATGAATACCTTGCAAAGCTTCAACAATAAAATTATATCTTTTATCATCTACACCGCCTTGATTTAGGAGAGCCTGTTTTAATTTATTACCTATAAACCAAGTAACAATTGTAAAAATAGCAATTAATGCTATTGGTACTATTACAAGCTTACCGGTTAAATACGAGATCAACACTAAGAAGGTGAAGGCAAAGGGTATATCTACTATGTTAATTAATGTTTGACCGCTATAAAAATCCCGTAGTTTGGAAAAAGCATTAAGGTTCTGTATTTGCTGACCGGGACCTTCTTTCTTGAGTTTGACCGGATTAGCATTAATATATAATCGCATAGCATTTGCCGCCATAGTATATTCGTACATCATGCCGGCCCAGCTCGTAGTGTAAGCTCTGGCTATTCGCAGTATTCCTTCTAAAATAATTGCTATTGATACACCAATAGCTAGAACCGTTAATGTGCCTACACTACGATTAATCATTATACGATCATATACTTGTAATACCATAATTGGTAATGCTAGAGAAAGTAAGTTAACAGCTAAAGTTGAAAGAACAACTTCGTATTTATTAAGGCGAAATTTACAGACAGGATCGTTAAGATTAAATTTATCTATTAAGTTCATAATTATACCACTAAATTATAGCCTATAATATTAGGAATATAATTTGTTAAAAATTAGTGCAATTATTAATTGTATTAGTCTAGTAATAAGGATATTAGTACTGATGTTTATTAGTTACTTAAGCCTATCTTGAATTAATAGTTCTATAAAAAACAATCATATAAGCTAGATTGTTAAATCTCAGGGGGAAATATACGCAAGGGAAAACTTTATTGATCATGGAAAGGTTCAGGAATATTATTTGTTAGCAATGTTGGAAGAGAGGAAAATGCTGAGAAGTAAAGCCTAAAATAGGCTAAGGATAAATAATATTTGGAACGAATTTGCTTCCCAACTCTTGGATTCTTTAAAAATTTGAAAAAACCAGTTTTACTAACATAATTGATTTAATTGTGCCGGAAAAATTGACAGCTATGTAAACTTAAAGTACTTTTCTTTTCAGAAAAACAAATAACCAAAATTTTTACCATAATTTTTTTATTAAGAGTAATACTTATGAAACTTTCTGTTAAAATTATCAAGCTTCCACATGCAAGAGATCTAGCTCTTCCCGCTTATGCAACTTCTCAGAGTGCAGGTATGGATTTACTTTCGGCCGTCT
Source organism: uncultured Rickettsiales bacterium (assembly GCA_903828265.1). GTDB lineage: Bacteria > Pseudomonadota > Alphaproteobacteria > Rickettsiales > Rickettsiaceae > Megaera. The sequence goes on along the minus strand of CAIKLL010000191.1, from coordinate 4,287 downwards.
TTGAGCCGGCTGTTGTTAAGGCGGGTGAAATAGCAATTATACCGACAGGTATTGCCATCTCGTTGCCTGAAGGATATGAAGCGCAAATAAGGCCAAGATCCGGGCTAGCTGCAAAATTTGGGATTACAGTATTAAATTCCCCGGGGACAATAGATGCTGATTATCGAGGAGAAATAAAAGTGATTTTGATAAATCATAGCTCTAGTGACTTTGTTATTGAACGGGGAATGCGAATTGCTCAAATGGTAGTTGCTAGATACGAGCATATTATTTTAGAGGAAGTTCAATCATTAGAAGAGACATTCCGGGGAGAAAAAGGTTTTGGTTCTACCGGCCATTAATATTAAATAACTTTATAAAATTTATGATGATTTTACAGGATACCATAATCTCATTCCGTGGTCCTGAACTTACTTTTCTTTTTAAAATATTCCCATTTTTTGCTAGTGAAACCTTTTATATTGGAGTAATAGCATGGGATACTGGCTTGCCACAAATGCTTCTGTCTTTTGGAAACTAGGATTTTTAATTCCTTTTTTCCACGGTAGTAAATGGAATACTAAAAAATATATTTTTACTAGAGAGACCTGAGGCATCGTTACATTTGGTACACGTTATAGATAGATCTCTGGGGTTCCCAAGTGGAGATGTGCATGTGGCGACGGTACTTTGGGGTATGATTTTATATTATTTCCAATCTCGAGCTTTATGCTTTTTAGGGATGTTAATCGTATTGTGTATAATGATATCCAGAGTATATTTAGGAGTCCATACGGTTGATCAGGTCGTAGGAGGCCTATTTTTTGGGATTGTAACTGTTTTTGTAGCTATTAGTTCTCAGGGACAAAAATTATTTCATAATTGGCAAACTGGGAAAACGCTAACTTACTGGTTACTTTGCAGTTTCGCTTTTATATTTTACATTTTACTATCTAACGAAGTGCAGCCCCTGATAATTGGTCTTAGTGGAATCCTCCTCAGTTATGGGCTTTCTCTTGCTTATGCTAAAAAATATATAAATTCTAATATACGATCTAACTTAATCTCTGCTGTTTCTGGAATGTTTTCTTTGGTGCTGATTAATAAAGCTTTTCCAAAGATACATTTTGAACAAGTAGGTTTAGTTGATGGAATTTTTCTAATTAAATATATAATTATAGGTGTAATTATATTTGCTTTTATTCCTTCTGTTTCATTAAATAGTAAAATTTTATCGTGCTTAATTAAGCAGGGCTAGAATTTCCTGCTTAATTTTGTTAAAGGCTTTAGTTGCCTAGTGCTAGTATATCTTTTTTTTATTAAGAAAGTATAAATTACCTCTCCATTCCGCTGTTTGTTCTATTAGCTGTCCTTTTTTCGATAAGTGCTTCGACTTTAGTAGACTTAGATTGATTACCTTTTCCTATCGTACTCACTGAATCCATAGCACTTGCTAAAACTTTTTCCCTATTAGTGATTTTTTCTAAATTTTCTGGTTTGATCTGTTTCATACAAAACTTGCTTATTGATTCTAAGCCAAGGCTTTCACAAAACTTACCAACGCTAAACATTAACTTCTCAGTCATATCCAATTTAAGAGGTAGGGTTTGGTGGTCATTAATGGTTTTAAGGGTTTGCTGTATGGCTTCATCAAATTTAGAGGGACCATCTATAGTTTTCTCGGTTTGTATCTTTTTCTTTCCTCCGCTAATCAATGCCATAAAACCAGTTTTTTCTACTTCGGTCTCTTCTTTGATAATAATTTTTGAAGGTTTAGTAAAATTCGCTGCTTCTTCTGCAGTAATGTAGTTTTGCTGCTGTAGCTTTCCTAAAACATCGGTATAAAATTGTCTAATTTCAGGTTCAGTAACTATTTTGCCATCAAGATGAGAAGCTACAAAAGTATCAATCATCGGTATTAATTCTGCCTTTGCATACTCAGTATGCCTTAATTCTTCTGCTTTCTCTCTAAAATCAGCTGCTAGTTCACCAAGTCCTTTTTCTTGTTTTTTACCTACTTCCGGGCTATCTTTTTCTCTAACCTGTTGATGGAGTTTGGTAGCACTTTCTGCAAAATCGCTTGCTGCTTCTGCCAGTCCTTTTTCCCTGTTTTTCTTGGTCATATATACCTCTTAGTTGAAATTTTCTTCTTTAAAGGTATTATTAATTCTTACATAAAACAATATAAAATAAGTTAACTAGAATAATTATATATTCTTGCTATTGTAATGTTTCTGTTTTTTATTCTAATAATTGAGTTATTTAGAGCGGTGCTTGAGGTTTGCTTTATGCTGATTATGCTGATCAAATGTTTTAGAAAAATGGTGTCCCCCATTACCATCTACGATAAAATATAAAGAGTCTATTGGTGCAGTATTAACAGCTGCTTCTAAAGATTTCTTTCCAGGACAGGATATTGCTCCGGGTGGTAAACCTAGTTTTTGGTAAGTATTGTAAGGTGAATTAACTTTTAAATCGTTTCTAGTAAGTGGTCTTGTTAATCTATATTTACCTTCTGTTAAAGCATAGGCTACAGTAGGGCATGCTTGTAGTTTCATATTTTTTCTTAATCTATTAATAAAAACGGCAGCAACTTTTGGCCTCTCAGTATCATTATTAGTTTCTTTTTCGATTATAGAAGCTAATATTAAAACATCTTTACGTGACTTTAGAGGTGAATTAACTGGAAGCTTTAACATTACTTCATTTAATGCTGATGTCATTTCTAGGCGCATTTTATCAATAATATTCTCTCTTTTATCCCCGTAAGAATAAAAATAAGTAGAAGGCATCAAATATCCTTCAGGAATTGGCAGTGAGATTGTACCGCTCAGTAATGGTTCTTTGTTAATCTTCTCTATTATTTCGTGCACAGTGGATCCTTCCGGGATAACTAAACGATGGATTATTGATTTACCGGCAGCTAGTTTTCTTATTATTTGGAGCGGGGATATTCCATAAGTAAAATCATATTCACCGCTTTTTAATGGCTTAAATAGTGTATATAGCCGACTTATAATAGAAAAAATAGCAGGGTTCTTTATTATACCGGCTTCCGCAAGTATAATGCTTATTTCGTTTGCAGATAATCCTGGCTGGAGTAATACAATAGTTTTATCCTTTAAGGGGCCAGGAGTATATAAATGATTAATGGAAATATTAATGGCTGTAGTAAATATTAGAATAAGAAAAACAATAGGGTAGAATGTTGTTTTTAATAATTTTGTGAACACCATTTATATATTTTAATAAACAATAGTTATTATTTAAAGAATGATTTACTGCTATTTATTAGCTCAATAGGTTCACAAAATTATGTTTTGAAGAAAGAGTATAAAGTATATTTTGTACTATACTTTCTAAACTTTTTCAATTTCCAGAGGTTCTTCAAGTAAGTTTTTATTTTCACTACTTTCGTTATCCTTTAGCATGTAACCACGTCCCCATACAGTTTCAATATAGTTAACACCCCCAGAAGCATCAGCTAGCTTTTTGCGTAATTTACAAACAAAAACGTCAATAATTTTAATTTCAGGTTCGTCCATACTGCTATATAAGTGATTTAGGAACATTTCTTTGGTTAAAACAGATCCTTTGCGCAGGGCTAACAGTTCTAAAATGGCATATTCTTTGTTTGTTAAATGTACTTGGATTCCGTTAACCTCTACATGCCTGGTATCAAGATTTATTGCTACTTTATCAAATCTGACTACAGATTCAGAATGACCTTTAGAGCGGCGAACGATTGCTTGGATCCTTGCAATTAACTCGTCTTTATTAAATGGTTTAGTTAAGTAATCGTCTGCTCCAAATCCTAAACCTCTGACCTTTTGATCTACAGATGATAATCCAGATAAAATTAGTATAGGAGTTTTAACTTTTGCTGATCGAAGCCTTAGTAAGACCTGATAACCATCAATATCTGGTAATATTAAATCCAGTAGAATTATGTCATAATCATATATTCTTCCTATCTCTACACCTTCTTCACCCACTTCAGCTGTATCGCAAATTATCCCTTCGGCTGCTAACGCTAATTCAATTGATCTTGCGGTTAAACTATCATCTTCTATAAGTAGTACCCTCATTGCTATTATCTCCTTACCATAATTTTACTTATCTTTTATAATTCCATTATATTAATTAAAAATCAAGATTTTTTTACAATTGGCGAATTCAATAATCTAGCGCAACATACTGCAATTTGCGATTATGAAAGACCTCGGTAGGTGTTCTGTAACCAAGGCATTTTCTGGGCTGATTATTCATTCTCTGTTCTATATCGTCAAGAAGTTCTTGAGATAAGTT
>CAIKLL010000190.1 GCA_903828265.1 uncultured Rickettsiales bacterium | reverse complement strand
TGATCATAGAAACTTATCTCAAGAACTTCTTGACGATATAGAACAGAGAATGAATAATCAGCCCAGAAAATGCCTTGGTTACAGAACACCTACCGAGGTCTTTCATAATCGCAAATTGCAGTATGTTGCGCTAGATTATTAAACTGGCCAATAGTTAAAGACCATTAAATAGCAGTTCTGATGGCAAACCAACCTAATATACTTGCAGAACAGATTCTAAACCTATATAAATAGGTTTGCAGGAGGATTTAAACTAAAAGTTTTAGTTTAATCGAAAGGGAATTAAAATCATATACGTCACCAATTCTGTTACAATATTTCATCGCTCTAAATAAAATTCCAAGGAAGTTTTCGATAATTAATCAGGATTGCTGGAATCAGTGTAAAGAATTTTTTAATTCTATGCGAGTTATTGATCATATGACCAAGGAACCGGATGAAACGTTTCTGAATCTCTCTAGTGGACTATAAAAATATAAACTTAACAATAAAGAATTATAGAGGTAAATTATGCCTGAAAGAAAGAAGGTTACCAAAGCAATAGCGATTTCCAGAGTATCTTCAAAGGAACAGGAGGAAGGCTATTCAATTGCTGCCCAAAAACGTCGTATACAGGAATATTGTACTCGTAGAGGTCTGGAATTGATCAAGGTTTTTGAGTTGGTGGAATCTTCTACCGTTGGAAACCGCACGCAATTCATGGAAGCCATCAGGTATGCTAAAGATCATAAAGAAATAATAGCAGTAATTACCGATAAAGTTGATCGCTTACAAAGAGGTTTTAAAGAATCGGCATTACTTAATGATCTAGTTGAAAAAGAAAAAATAGAACTACACTTTCATATGGAAAACTGTGTAATTCATAAATACTCCACTTCGAATGAAAAGCTAATTTGGAATATGAATGTAGTAATGGCGCAATCTTTTGTTGATAGTTTAAGAGATAATGTAAATCGTAGTATAGAGCAGAAACTGCTTGGCGGAGAATGGATTAGTACTGCTCCGATCGGTTATTTACATGTCAAGGGCGGTAGAAGGCAAGGTACGATAATTATAGATCAGGAAAGAGCACCTTTTATTAAAAGGATTTTTGAAGAATATGCTACAGGTACTTACACTATACCACAGATGCTGGCCAAAACTATAGAATGGGGACTGACTAATTCAAGAGGCAATCAGGGTTATTTGTGCCGTTCTCATATCCATTCAATACTGACTAATCCATTCTATTATGGAGTAATGCATTACCGAAAAGGTAAAAAGTTGTATCCACATATTTATCAACTGATAATCTCAAAAGATCTTTTTGATGATTGTACGGCAGTGCTTAAAGGTTGGAATAAAAAACCATTTAAATGGGGAGAAAAAGACTATATATTTAGGGGTATAATAACTTGTGCAGTTACAGGCAGGTTAGTATCATCAGAAACCAAGAAAAGGAAGCGTGCAGATGGTTCAGATTATGAGATAACTTACCTTGGTGCATGAAGTCCTGAAAACCAAAATAAGAAGGTATTTGTGAACGAAGAAATATTATTGGAAGAAGTTGAACAGATTTTTAAGTCGATGTACTTAGAGCCTGAGATGCTGGAAAAGGTTATAGGATATGTAAAAAGCTCAGCGGTAAACGAAAGAGATTATTATAAGACTCGTATATTAGAGCTGAATAAGGAGCTAAACAACGTAAAAAGCAAACTTGACAAATTAATGGACTTTTATTTGGAGGATAAGCTTAGTGAAGCCGAATATGATGAGAAGAGGGGACAATTAATTATTACTCGTGACAAGATCATAAGGGAATTGGAAGTCAATAATAATGCAGACGATAATTTTAATGAAAGAATGATTGATGTACTTCAAATAGCTGCAAATGCTCATAAAGTTTTTCTTCTGTCGACAAATGAGAAAAAAAGAAGATTAATAAATTTAGTCTTATCGACAGTAAAATTGAACGGCCGTAAGCTAGAGTATACCTTGCGTCCACCGTTTGATATGTTTGTAAAATTACCTGAAAATGAAGAATGGCGCGCCCTAAAGGATTCGAACCTCTGACCCACGGATTAGAAATCCGTTGCTCTATCCAGCTGAGCTAAGGGCGCCTATGAATAAAAAAAGATATGAGTCTTATATCAGTAATTAATTAAAACTTCAAGTATTTATAACGTCAAATTAAGTTGGATTATCCAAGCTGAATAATTGTTTATTATCATCATAGGAAAATAGTTCAGCATACCTACCGGCTACTATTATTGCTTTTAAAGCTGTTGATGCTTGGGGAGCTGATAGTTGATCTTCCAGATGAGTTAAAAAACGCGATTTAGGAGCTTTGTTGTCAGCCCTACCATTTAATATGTTAACTATATACGCTGCCAGCGGCACGTTTTTAAGTAATTGCTCGGCAAAAATTTGTTTTCGCTGATCCAATTCTGTAGTTGCAAAAAGTTTTCCGGTTTTTGTTAGTTTAATGTTACCCTCGTTAACTGTCGCAAATTTAAGTATAGATAGAGCTTCGGAAATATGAATTACGTCAAATGTTTTAATTTGTAAAGCTTTAACAAGATCTGCTAGATTACCTGAACCGTTATAAGGCGGAGCAGCAAGGGTACTTGTTATAGCAGCAAGTTGATTTGGAGATGTATAGATCAAATTTGGCGAATTCAATAATCTAGCGCAACATACTGCAATTTGCGATTATGAAAGACCTCGGTAGGTGTTCTGTAACCAAGGCATTTTCTGGGCTGATTATTCATTCTCTGTTCTATATCGTCAAGAAGTTCTTGAGATAAG
>CAIKLL010000189.1 GCA_903828265.1 uncultured Rickettsiales bacterium | reverse complement strand
CTTATCTCAAGAACTTCTTGACGATATAGAACAGAGAATGAATAATCAGCCCAGAAAATGCCTTGGTTACAGAACACCTACCGAGGTCTTTCATAATCGCAAATTGCAGTATGTTGCGCTAGATTATTGAATTCGCCATATATTAACCTAACTTCACTTACAGGGACAAAATATAGCCTCGATTCCGGTAATCTAGCTTTAGATATAACTATTCCGGCTGAACAAATGAAAAAGCAATATTTTAATACTACCCCCAATCCGGTAACTAACGATATTTATGGAAAAAGTACAAAAGGTGCTTTTTTAAATTATGACTTAGTGCTTTCTAGGAATGAAAATACCACTTATGCATCAGCTTTGAATGATTTTAATTATTTTACTGATAAAGGGATATTATTTAACAGTTTTTTTATAAAAAAAGAGGTCAATGATATCATTTTTATCAAAGCAAAAAGTAGTAAAAAAGTTGAGACTCAATTAACGAGACTTGAAACTAACTGGACGTTTGATAATGTAAATGATATGGCAAGGTGGCGTATCGGTGATAGCTTAACTAAAGCTGCGGATTGGTCTGGTAGTACAAGATTTATAGGGTTACAGTATTCTACTAATTTTTCGGTTAGGCCAGATTTAATTACTCATCCACTAGCCAGTTTCCAAGGAAGAGCGGATTTGCCTTCTATATTTGACGTATATGCTAATAATTTACCGATCTACCGCGGTGAAACACAAACAGGTGATTTTGAAATAGCGAATCTACCGGTAATTACTGGTAAAGGCGAACTAGTTGTAAAGACTCAAGATATTACAGGAGTAGTAAGAACAATTACTATGCCTTACTACTCTTCTCCTAGTTTACTCAAAACAGGTCTTGCAGATTATTCTTTCGAAGCAGGTATAGCACGTAAAGACTTCGGACTTATTAGTAATAAATATAAAGATCTGGTTACTAGTGCTAATTACAGATATGGTATGAATGATTACTGGACTTCAGCAGTTCATTTTGAATTGCTGAAAAACTACTCTAGTATTGGTACTACCCACGATATACAACTCGGTAATTATGGCCTGATTTCAACTTCAATCGCCAGTAATATTTATAAAGTAAAAAATGCTCAGAAAGGTTCTTTAGGTTATAATTACCAATCCGATAAATATAATTTTAATTTTACAGTTAGCAAAGCCGGTAAGAATTACTCTGATATTTACAACGCTTTAGCAAAAACTTCAACTGAGCCTAGTTATCAGACTTCTGTAGGATATAACCATGAGAAATTAGGAAGTATCTTTGTTGGGTTCTTATCTTTTGCTCCGTATAATGGAGATTCTGAAAGTAAAAGGGTTAAAATTATCTCAACTACTTATAACAAGAATATTACTAAAAATTCTTCACTGAATTTTACCGTTGGAACGAATTTAGCAAATCAAAGAAAAGAAAGTTTTGTATATTTATCTTTTAATGCAAATCTAGGAAATAAAAGCCTTTCTTTGAATAACTCCAATCAAAACGGTGTTAGCACCAAGCAATTTTCGTATAATGATCCTGTGAGTAACAAATTAGGATGGGGTTATAGAGCAACCCTTTTAAAGGGGCTTACAGAGGATTACGATTTACAGTTAGACAGGCAAGGGGAGAAAGGAAATGCTTCTTTATTCTTGTATCGTTATGGGGGCTCACCTGTACAACAATTAGAATTTATGGGTGCTTTAGTTGGTATAGACGGAGGTTTGTATCGTACCCAGCCAATTTATAATAGCATGGCTCTTGTTAAAGTAGGTGAAATTAAGGGCGTACCGGTGTACAATAACAATATGCTTGTAGGATATACTGATAGTAAAGGCAAAGTATTAGTACCGGATGTTTTACCTTACGTTCCGTCAGAAATTAGATTAGACCAGAGGAAATTACCGCTAGATAGCAATTTTGCTTCCCTATCTGCCAAAACTGCTCCTAAGTGGAAAACAGGAGTAGTAATTGATTTTGAGGTTAATCGTGTAAAAAGTGCTGAAATGGTTTTAATTGATAGCTCCAATAAGGTGGTAAATTTTGATAGGGATGTGACAATTGAAGGGATTGAGGAAAACTTGTTTGTAGGTTATGGAGGCAAAGTATACATATCCGATATTAAAAATTTAACTTTATTAAAAGGGACAGCTTGCGAAGGTGATGAATGCTGTAACTTTGAGGTGCCGATAAATAGCGATTCAAAAGAACCAATATTAGATTTAGGAGAGGTAACATGTCATTAATAAATATTCAACTGCAGAATTATAGGTGTAGAGAATTAATAAATACAGCTCTTTGGAACTGCTTTTTTAAAATAAGGAAATTACCGAAAATTATAAAAAAACAAAATACTTATGCGGTTTGCCATAAGATAGTTGCTATAAAAATATTATCTATATTATTATCTAGTACTTTAGTTTATGCTGATGACAAAGGATATAATTGTAACTTAACCACATATAACATTGATTTTGGGACTTTTTATCCTTATGACGTTACTTTTACAAGTACTATTGGTACTGTACAAGTAACTTGTCAAGCCAATACTGGTAATACTAATGTTAAATACACACTTCGCTTTAGTGCAGGAGGTTCTGGTAATTATTCAGGAAGATTAGCTTACAATGGAGTAAAAACTATTTCTTATAATTTATATCAAAATAGTAATTTTACTCAAATTCTAGGTACAGGTAGTAGTAACACTTATAATTTTTCTAATAGTTATCCACTTGCTGGTAACCAATCCAGAACTCACACTTTTTCTATATACGGTAAAGTTCCGGTTCAACCTTTGGCAGTACCTGGATTTGTTTACGTAGATACTATTACCGTTACTTTAGACTACTAATATTATTTTGTTGCAATAATCACACTAGCTTTGGTTCATAGGCTATTTGGATTAACGGTAGAACCAGCAAAACTGGAAAATATAAAATACTTTAGGCTAGAATGTGGGGGTATTAAGAAATACATAATTTAAAAGCTGGTATATAGATATGAGAATTTTAAAAAATTTGGCCGTTTTTTGTGTTTTTGCTATTTCAAATAATGTATTTGCTACGGGGGCGGGAAGTGTGCCAAAAGAAAATGACTATTACGCAAATTATTATGACGACACGGAAAATTCCTTGCTATTTAAAATTAGAGGCTTTTATGCTGGTACAAATGCAAAGATGAGCAGCTTACCTGCGCCGACTACTGCTGGTGCTGCAAAACCTGGTAAACTTGCTCAACAGGGTTATGGTTTTGATACAGCTATGACAATATTTGTAACTGATAATATTGCAGCGGAAGTCTCTCTGGGACTTGGTTTTTACAAAACTAAATCTTCGGCCCTTTTAGATGCCGCAACTGCTTATCGTAGTGGGACTTCTAGTTTAGGAAAAAGAAACCAAATTTTTATAGTTCCCGTTACTTTATCCGCGCAGTATCATGCTGCTCCATATGGCGGTCTTAGACCTTATGTTGGTGTTGGTCTTAATGGGACGTACATGCATACACGTTCAAGAGCTATAAAAGTTGATAGTGGTTTTGGACCTGTGCTCCAAGCAGGTGTAGATTTTATCTCTAAAGATGATACTTTATTTACCTTGGATATTAGGCAATATTTATTGAAGTCAAAGGTTAAATTCAAAAAAGGCTATCTTGGTACTGATGGCATAAGCTCAAAAGTTACCTGGAACCCGATTGTGGTTTCTGCCGGTTTCGGTTTTAAATTTTAAACCATTCTTTTAAGACTTTTGTGGACGGATGGCTTAATCTTTATAAACCTAAGGGAGTTAGTTCTGCAAAAGCAGTAGCAGTTGTTAAAAGTTATTTTAAAAACTCTAGAATCGGTCATACTGGAACGCTGGATTTAGAAGCAGAAGGAGTGCTACCAATAGCTATTGGTCAGGCAACTAAATTAGTAAGTATTTTAATCGATAGTTTGAAAGAGTATATATTTACTATCCAATTCGGTGCTCAAACTGATACCGGTGACGCAGCTGGGAAAATTATTAAAAAAACGGATATTATACCCACAGAAGAACAATGTCTGGGCGTATGCCATAAATTTATCGGTAAAATCAAACAGATACCTCCAATATATTCGGCTCTAAAAATCAATGGAGTTAGAGCTTATAAGTTAGCAAGACGGAATGAAGAATTTGAAGTAAAACCGCGTTTCATAACAATTCATGACTTAAAGCTGTTAAGCTATGATAGTCATAAAAAGCTTGCGACTTATGTAGTTAGCTGTTCCAAAGGGACATATGTTAGAACCCTCTCAGAAGATATTTCTTTATCCTTGCATAGTTTAGGATTTGTGGTAGAATTACGGCGCACAAAGGTTGGAATATTTACTGAAGAAAATTCGATAAATATCTTTAACGTAAACTGCGGAACTTTTGCCGAAGCTTATGCTTTAGTTAAAAGTAAGTGCTTGAAGGTTGAAGATGTACTAGACGACATCCCGGTACTTGAAGTAGATAAGCTAGTTGCCCAGAAAATTAGATATGGTCAGCAATGTGATTTTGATAAAATGGAAAATCACGACCAAATATGGCTGAAATATGATAACAAAATTTTGGCTATAGGTAGTTTATTTGATAAAAGCTTCAAATCTTCGAGAGTGTTTAATTATCAAAATATGGAGAGGAATGATGTCGATACACGCAGAGATTAAAACAAAACTAATAAAAGAATACGCAAACACTGAGAAAGATACAGGTTCAGTTGAAGTGCAATGTACTATTCTTTCGGAAAGAATTAACAATTTGACTGAGCACTTGCAGAGTAATCATAAAGATTTTTCTTCACGGAGAGGGCTTTTAATGTTAGTCGGACGCAGACGTCGGTTACTTAATTATCTAAAAAGTAAAAGCCTTGATAGGTATGTTAAGTTAATAAACAAGCTTGGTATTAGAAAATAAGGGTTTAAGGGGCCTTTTTAGGCCTCTTGTTGTTTGTTAAGTGATTCTAGTAATAACAGTATCTAGTATAATCTAGCGTGATTTATTAAGTAATTTTAGGCAGCTATACAAAGCTGATTCGATAAAAGGCAACCAAATCCATATATTTTTAATATGTATGGTATAATGGTATACAAACGAAGAGTAAATAATATTTAGAGCATTAGAAACCATCAATTCTAGCTGGGAATATAAATTAAAAAGCTAATAGCTTTTAGCCATTTTGATGGTTTGTATACTAAATAATAAATTAGAAAAAGGTAAATGGATGTTTAATGAAATAATAAAAAAAATTAACTGGAATGGTTCTGAGCTAGAATTATCTACCGGTAAAATAGCACGGCAGGCTGATGGTGCTGTAATGTTAAAAATGGGAGATGCAGCAATATTATCTACGGTAGTTAGTGCAAAACATGTGAAAGAAGGAGCAGATTTTTTTCCTCTTACTGTTAACTACCAAGAACGCGCTTATGCCGCAGGAAAAATTCCTGGTGGTTTTTTTAAAAGAGAGGGGAGAGGTAGTGAAAAAGAAATATTAGTATCAAGATTAATAGATCGTCCTATAAGACCTTTATTTCACCCTGGTTTTTTAAGTGAAACGCAAGTTCTATGCACAGTACATTCTTATGATCCGAAGCATAATCTTGATATTTTATCCATAATAGGAGCTTCTGCTGCTCTTGCCATTTCTGGAGTTCCTTATCTAGACATAGTAGCAGCAAGTAGAGTTGGGTATATTGATGGCGAGTATGTTCTGAATCCTTCTGTCGAAGAACTACAGAATAGCAAATTAGATTTGGTCGTGGCGGGGACAAAAGACTCGGTAATGATGGTAGAGTCAGAAGCATCATTACTTACCGAAGAACAGATGCTTGAAGCAGTAAAATTTGGTCATCAAGGATTCCAGCCGGTAATAGAACTTATAGAAGATCTGAAAAAAGCCGTTGACAAGGCTCCGTGGGAAACGAAAGAATTATTTCCAGCAGTCCTAAAAGATCAGATACAAGATTTAACAAAAGATGCAATTAAAGAAGCCTTTAAGGTTCCGATTAAACAAGAAAGATATACTTTAATTAGCGATATCAGAGCAGCCATGATAGAAAAATTTACTGCTGAAGAGGAATATAGCGCGGCTCAGGTGATTTTTGCTTTTAAAGAAGTAGAATCTGCAATCCTTAGAGCGGATGCTTTAAAAAATAGAGTGAGAATTGATGGTAGAAAGCCTGATGAAATCAGACCAATAGAGTGCGAAACTTCCTTATTTTCAAGTACCCATGGGTCTGCTTTATTTACAAGAGGGGAGACCCAAGGGTTAGTAATAACAACTCTTGGGACAGGTCAGGATGAACAAATTGTTGATGCTTTGGAAGGGGAATATAAAGAATATTTCTTATTAAATTACTTGTTCCCCCCATATTGTGTCGGGGACGCATCACCTCTCAAAGCGCCAAGTAGAAGGGAAGTAGGTCATGGAAAACTCGCTTGGAGGGCATTAAAAAGAGCTTTGCCATCAAGAACTGAGTTTCCTTACACCATACGAATAGTATCTGAAATTACTGAGTCTAACGGTTCCTCTTCAATGGCAACGGTTTGTGGTGGTTCAATGTCTATGATGGATGCAGGAATCCCCATGATCGCACCAATTTCTGGTATTGCTATGGGTCTTATTAAAGAAGGAGATAATTTCATAGTTTTATCAGATATTATTGCTGATGAAGATCATTTAGGAGATATGGATTTTAAAGTTGCTGGTAGCAAAGATGGTATCACTGCCTTACAAATGGATATTAAAGTTAGGGGTATTACTTTTGAAATAATGGAAAAAGCTCTAGAACAAGCAAAGGCAGGGCGTATTCATATTTTAGGTGAAATGTCTAAAGCAATAGCTACTAATAACTTAGTAAGTCAGAATGCTCCAATGATAGAATCCTTTAAGGTAAATAAGGAGAAAATTAGAGAAATAATTGGCCCCGGGGGGAAAATTATTAGAGAAATCTGCGAAACAACAGGCGCTAAAATTGACATTACCGATGAAGGTCTGGTTTCCATATCGGCGATCGGTAGGGATAAATTAGATGCTGCAATCGTTAGAGTAAAAGCAATTGCAGTTGATCCTGAAATAGGAGATGTTTTTGAAGGTACCGTAGTAAAAATTTTAGAAGCCGGAGCTTTTGTCAATTATTCCGGTAATAGAGATGGATTTGTTCATATTAGCGAAATTTCGCATGAAAGAGTAGATTCAGTTACAGCTTCTTTGAAAGAAGGACAAAAAGTTAAAGTAAAACTTATTGGTTTTGACCGTGGTAAAGCAAAATTAACTATAAAAAATGCTGATGGCTTGCCGCCTGAGAAACCTAAAAAAGAATCTCAAGTAAGTGAAAAAGCCGGTACTCCTAAAAACGTTATGCCAGCACCAATTTCTAAAGGTGAGAAAAGGGAAGTAGCTAAAAAATGGAAAAACAAACCAATGAAGGAAGATGAAAATATAACTGAGAGAAAATACTTCAATTAATTGGAATTACGGTTCTAGGTAGAAGTAGTTGTGCTTAGGTTTTATATATTATAATATTAAAATATTTCGAAAGAGAAAGTTATATTAATGATATAAGTTTTTAAGCAGTAATTAAAATGCCTTTTATACAAAAGTCTTTTTATTTTTTGCGTCATGGAGAGACTGACTGGAACAAACAGCAGAAAATTATGGGCCAGTCAGACATTCCATTGAATAAAACCGGTGTCTTACAAGCGAGAACGGTAGCAGAAAAAATTCAAGGTTTACCAATTGATACAATTGTTACCTCACCACTTAAAAGAGCTTACAAAACAGCAGAAATAATAGGTAATAAAATTCGTCAACCAATCTTCATCGATAATGACTTACAGGAATTCTGCTGGGGTAGTATGGAAGGAAAAGTAAAAGGGGATCGTTCTTACAAAAACACTCCTTTTGAACCAGAAAAATGGTGGAAAGAGGATATAGTACCGGCTGGTGCAGAAACTTTTTCTGCGTTTGTAAGTAGAACATTGAAAGCTACTAACTACCATTTGTCCCTTTATCAGAATATATTGTTTGTAGCGCACGGTGGTATAATTATGGCTATACTTACAGCTATCGGCCAACCCCTACGCAGAGTTGATAATACGGCTTTATTTCATTTTATTACCCCTACTCTTGGGCAAACCTACTGGGAGGTTAATATCCTTAACTAGAACTTTCACTATTATTATTTATAAACGATTTTGAAACATGCAGCAGGTTTATATATTATTTAAGCTGATATTATTATATTTAATCAGTCCCGGTTTATATTTATCATCTAGGTATAAGTTGCCGGCAGATATGGGAATGTTGTTGCGTATGACTGTTAATATCACTTATTATACTGCTATTATTGGAATTATCCTTATAATAAAATATAAGCAATAAATATCCAAAAAATTTACCATTTTAAATTTGCAACATAAAATAATATTTATTTTATTTACTAGGATTTTGCTTCTAGTATTCTTATCACAAATTTACATATCATAAGGTTATTATAGTGTCTAAAAATCGCTTCTGTCAGAATCTAGGACCATTTAAATTAGGCCAAATTGCTTCTATCATTGGTGCAAATATTGCCCATGATCAAAATGATATCTTGATACATAACATAAAATCTTTAAAAGACGCAAGGAACGGGGATTTAACATTTTTAAGTAATAAAAAATATGTAGCTGAGCTTAAAGTATGCCAAGCAACTGTATGTCTTGTGCCTTTAAATTTCGAGTTAGAATCTAAAATCATTCCTATTCTACTCCGAGTACCAAATCCTTATTATGCTTATGCTTTGTTAGTTGATTTATTTTATACTCCAGCAAAAAAGTTGAAAGAATGGGTAGCACCTTCTGCATTTATAGCTAAATCTGCTAAAATTGGTAAAAATTGTTATATAGCTCATAATGTTGTAATAGAGGAAAATGTTGAGATAGGAGATGGTTGTATAATTGAAGCCGGTAGTTTTATTGACTACGGTGTTCGAATCGGTGATCGAGCCCGAATTGATTCAAATGTATCTATTTCTTATGCAATAATAGGTGATGATGTAGTAATCCTACCCGGTGCTAGAATCGGACAGGACGGTTTCGGTTTCGCTACTCACCAAGGGGTACATAAAAAAATATATCATACGGGATCGGTGATAATAGGTAATAATGTTGAAATCGGTGCTAACACAACTATTGATCGAGGTTCGATGAATAATACTATAATTGAGGATTTATGCAGGATAGATAATTTAGTGCAGATAGGTCATAATGTTCACATTAAAAAAGGTACAATTATAGTAGCCCAAGTAGGTGTTGCTGGTAGTAGTGTGGTAGGTTCTTATTGTGCGCTTGGGGGGCAGGTGGGTGTTGCAGGACATATTACCATTACTGATAATGTACAAATTGCTGGTCAAGGTGGGGTAATTCAGGATATAAAGGAATCAGGGATTATGGGAGGAACCCCTGCTGTTCCGATAAAGGACTGGCATAGACAAACTATAATTTTAAAAAAATTAATTAATGAAAGAAAGAAATGAGTGCCCAAGAAGATACATCAATGGATATTAACCAAATAATGTCAATCATACCTCATAGGTATCCTTTTTTACTGGTAGACAGAATAAAAGAAATAATTTTAGGAGAATCTATCATCGGTATTAAAAATGTAACTTTTAATGAACCCCAATTTACCGGTCATTTTCCTAGCAGGCCGATAATGCCGGGAGTCTTAATTGTTGAAGCAATGGCACAATTATCAGCGGTATTAGTTGCTAAATCAATGGAAAGTACTAAAGATAAAGAGGTATTTTTTATGTCTATTGAGGAATCAAAATTTAGAAAAATAGTAGAACCGGGGGATTGCCTAGTTATGTATTCTAGCATAATTCAAAACCGTGGTCCTGTGTGGAAATTCAAAGCCCGGTCAGAAGTTGACGGTAAAATTGCGTCAGAAGCAGTTTTTACTGCAATGGTAAGAGATAAAAATAAAGGATAAACAAGATGATTCATAAAAGTGCCATTGTTAGTAAAAAGGCTAAAATTGGGAACAACGTAAAAATAGGACCCTTTTCAATTATTGGCGATAAGGCTATTATCGGAGATAACGTAGAGATAAAGTCACATGTGATTATTGAAGGCAGAGTTACAATTGGTGAAGGTACGGTTATTTATCCATTTGCTTCCTTATGCTATCCGCAGACCTTGAAATATCAGGGTGAAGATTCAGAAATTATTATTGGTAAAAACAATACGATTCGGGAATACGTAACGATTCAGCATGGAACAGAGGACGGTTCAATGCGTACTACCATTGGCAATAATTGCTTATTCATGGTAGGAGTGCACATTGCCCATAACTGTACTGTAGGCAATAATGTAATTTTTGCTAATTATGTTAGTCTTGCCGGACATGTTAATGTAGGTGACTTTGCAATTATCGGAGGTTTATCAGCTGTGCAGCAGTTCGTTAGAGTTGGTCCTCATACCATGATAGGGGGGGTATCTGCGGTAGTAAGAGACCTAGTTCCTTATGGTCTTGCAACAAGTGATAGAGCTCATCTTGAAGGCCTTAATTTGGTTGGGATGAATAGGCGTGGGTTTGATAAGCAGCAATCGTTGGAAGCTAGCAAAGTGGTAAAGGAAATATTTGATGAAAATTCTGAAAACGTTTTTACTAGGCGTATTGAACTTGCTAAGAAGAATTATCCCGATAATAAAATTGTGCAAGAAATAACAGACTTTCTTCTTGCTGATAAAAACAGGAGCTTTTGTGGTTTTAAATAAAAAGGATAAGGGCTTAGCTGATAGCTTAGGGATTATTGCTGGAAGTGGCCTCCTGCCCACTGAGATTGCAGATTTACACTTAAAACAAGGAGGCAAGGTTTATATTGCTGCTTTGGAAGGGGAAACTGATATCTTACACATTAATAAATATCAATTTAAGCAGTTTCCGATAGGAGCGGTTGGAGCACTTCTTGAGTATTTTGCAGAAAATAATGTAAAAGAGATTATTATCATCGGCGGTATAACAAGACCTGATTTAAAATCAATTAAAGTAGACAAAATAGGCTCTATTTTAATAGCTAAAATTTTAAAGGAAAAATTTTTAGGCGATGATAATATATTAAAGATAATTTCTGATTTTATTGAATCGAAAGGTTTCAAGATTATTTCTCCTAAAACTTTACTAGCACTTGGGACTTATGAAAAATTATATATAAGTGATAAATTGCCTTCCAAACAAGATCAAATAGATATTGAACTTGGCATGGAAGTTATTAAATCTTTAAGTAATCTTGATATTGGACAGTCAGTTATTGTTGCAGATGGTTATGTACTTGGTATTGAAGCAGCGGAAGGAACTGATGCGCTAATTAGACGCTGCGAATTACTCAGGAAAACTGAAAGAGGTGGGATTCTGGTTAAGATGGCCAAGCTAACTCAGGATATGCGTCTTGATCTGCCGACAATTGGCCCAGATACTATATTTTACCTTGCGAAACATGGCTATAATGGTCTTGCTATTCAAAAATCAGGAGTAATAATTGTAAAACCTGTAGAAACCTGTGCTCTACTTAATGAACATGGCTTATTCATATCTTACATATGAATAAATTTAATAGCTGCATTATAATTATTTTCTTATCTAGTATTATCCCATCAAATGTTATTTTTGCTAATAACTATTCCTCAATTTATTATACTATTACTCCTTTATTGGGAAATAAAGTACCCGCAATAAAAGTAACGGCAGAAATTAGAGGGGATATAAGGGATCAATTAATTGTTGATTTACCATGCAGATGGGCTAGCGGTGAATATGTAGAGCAGATGAAACAGGTTAAGGTAGATAATTTTAGCTATCGCATAATCTCAGATAATGAACTTTGTAGTCAGATTATCATAGCAATATCCAAGCCAACTGATAGAGTTATTATAAATTATGAGGTTCATCAAAAAAATGGTGATCCGGCCGAAGTCCATGAAGCAATAATACGTAAAGATTTAATACATAGTGTTGGCTATGGAATATTCGCCGTACCACGGAATGCAAGAGATATAGATGAAATACCTTTTTGCATAGAATGGAAAGAGATGCCGACTAAATGGAAGACGATTTCATCGTATGGTACTTCTAAGTTTCTCAATTTCAGAGCAAAACCTCAGGAATTACTACATGCAATTTATGTAGCAGGAAACTTACGTATGTATCAGATTGCTGATAAAAATAATCCGGTGTTCTTGTCGCTCTATGGGTCTTTTGACATTAAAGATAGTTCAATTGTTTCTTCGCTCCAAGAGATTGTTAAAACTCAAAGGTTGTTCTTTAATGATCATGATTTTCCTTACTATGCTATAAGTTTAATTGAAGGCAATGCCCCAAATTCAATGGGAGGAACCAGGTTATACGATAGTTTCACAGCTTATTTACCAAAAGGCATGAAGCATTCGGATTATTATATTCTTTTCGCCCATGAGCATTTACATAATTGGATAGGCGGTAAAATAAGTAATAATCAGCCAGATAGTTCAGATTATTGGTGGAGTGAAGGATTTACTGATTACTATTCAAGGGTTCTAGCATTGCGTTCTGGGGGGATCTCGCTTGAAGAATTTATTGAGGAATGCAATCAAATATTGAGAAATTACTACTTATCTCCTGTGATAAATGAACCTAATAGCAAGATAAAAAATAGTTACTGGAAAAATGAAGATGTGCGAAAGCTTCCGTATGCTCGTGGTTTTGTTTTTGCTGTTTACCTAAATACACTTATTAAACTTCATGATGATACAAAATCTGTGGATAATATTATATTAGAGCTATTTAAAATCGCAGAACAACAACCGTTTTCTGTAAAATCTTTTAAAGAAATTGCTAAAAACTATATATTTCAAGGTATTAAACACGAAATTGTTAGATTTATAGATCAAGGAAAAACAATTGATTTAACTTCTACTGTTTCTATTTTACCTTTAGAAAAAATAAAAATGGGCCCGTATGAGCGTGGTTTTGATAGAGATGAAATCTTAAGGAACCAAGTTATACGTAATATCAATCCTAGCAGTAATGCTTATAAATCCGGACTAAGAAATGGAGATAAAGTAGTAGAATTTAGTTTTCCTAAAGGATCTGATCCTGATCAGATAGCAACAATAAAAACAATTAATAAAACATTTAAATTTAGACCGGAAAGTTATAATAAAAAAGAAATATACCAATTCAAATCAAACTTATCTGCAGAAGATAAGCTAAAAATCAAAAGATTCTTCGGAGTTAAAATCTAATAGCAAAAACATTTATATCTTTTTCCCAATGCTTCCAAGAATTCCAATTATTAAGTCTATCGATGAAGTTTTTTATTTATTTTTTATCGTGGTTGCTTATTTACTTGAATTGAAACATCATATTTAACATACCAACTTTAATTATTATAACTAGAGGTTAATATATTTCATCTGAAGGATCTTTTTTTTGTAATATAATATTATCTGGAATTTTTGAGAAAGGATCAAGACTCCATTAATACTGATAAGAGCCCTGCTTCTGATAAAGTAATATATAATAGGAGTAATGAGGTAAAAACGCTTATAATAGGTTGTTAATTAATCGTAGAATTTATTACATCTAACTATTGATTTTTTAAGGTTTTGTTAAATTAATTTATTAATAAGTATTGACATAGTATGTACAAATATGGTAAATTGTACTAATCAATAATTAACCGGTATACCAAATAATGAATACAATATTAGATAAATATGAACAAGATATTGAAGATAGTTTTAATGCTCAAAAAAGTATAAAGACTAAATCGTTAGTAGATAATTTAAATATAGCTGCTACTAAGCACTTAAAAAGCAAAAAATCTATTACTATAAGAGTTGCAAATCATGATCTTGAAGCGATTAAAATTAAAGCTTCAAAAATGGGTTTAGCATACCAAACTTATATTAATATGCTAATTCACCATGATGCCTCTAAGATTTAATTATTATTAGTAGGATGAATTTTAAATACAACTACGAGAAAAACTCTCAACTGCTAGAAACGAGAGGGATTGGTTTTGAAGAAATAATTCAAGCTATTTCCGAAGGGAATATATTAGATATTAGAAAACATCCTAATGAACTAAAATATCCTGAGCAGAAAATTTTATATGTCCGTGTATTAGAAGAAGTATATGCTGTTCCATTTATAGAAGAAGAAAAAGACTGCTTTTTTCTAAAAACGCTATTTCCTACTAGAAAAGCAAGGAAAGAATTTTTAGGCCTATAATGGGTATTTATGAAATCAGTTTGCAAATTAGCTGTGTTACGTGTTGTTAAAAGCTAAGCACTAAAGTGTAATTAGAGGTTAATATATTTCATCTGAAGGATCTTCTTTTTGTAATATAATATTATCCTGGATTTTTGAGAAAGGATCGAACAAATCTTCTACTTGTGGTTTACTTTCAAAACTCCTTAATTCCTTATCATAATAATTTGCTTTAAAAGCTTCTATAATTGCCCCTTTTTCTGTTGAAGGTTTACCGGTATCATAGTCTATAGGAATTAAATTAATTGATTTTGGTACCTCAAAATCAACAGATTCAATATCTTTATATCCGTTATTCATAAAATTTATAAATACTGGAAGTGCAATAGTGGCACCAGTTGCGCTTTTACCGAGACTTCGTGGTGTATCATAACCGATATAAGTACCTACTACCATTCGTGGAGTAAATCCTACAAACCAGGTGTCTTTTCCCTCGTTACTTGTACCGGTTTTACCGGCTATAACTTTAGGAATGATTTTTGCTGCTTGCCCGGTCCCTCTTTGAATTGCCCCCATCAAAATAGAAGTAATTTGATAATCTGTTGCGTCATCAGTAATTATAGGTCCTGATGATACCGGGATTACTGGCAATAAAGCATTCCCGGTTTCATCACGTTTATATTCCTTGCATTCAATACATTCTGTATAATCCCTACGGTAGAGGACATTTCCCTTTCTATCCTTAATTAATTCAATATAATGCGGTGTAACTTTTCGTCCCTTATTAGCAATAATGCTATAGGCCATAGTCATCCGCTCAAGAGTAGTCTCTAATGCCCCAAGAACAATTGAAGGGATTTTTGGTGATGGGTTATCGTTAATACCAAACCTTTTAAAGGTTTCAGCAATTTTTCTAAGACCTGCTATTTGTCCCACTCTGACAGTAATACTGTTACGAGATTTTTCTAATCCTTTTCGCAGGGTCATTGTTCCCATAAATTTGTTGTCCCAATTTTTAGGTTTCCAGATTGGCATTCCAGTACCTTGATAAATTTCAATAGGAGAATCAGGAAATAAATCATTAGGTTTAGCGCCATTTTCGAGAGCTGCTAAATAAACAAAGGGCTTAATCAAAGAACCGGGTTGCCTTTTTGCTTGGATAGTTCTATCAAATTTACTTATATCGTAATCATAACCGCCTTCTGCTGCAAGGACTCTTCCCGTATAAGGTTCAACTACCATTATACCGCCATTAACTTCAGGGATCTGTTGTAGTTTATAATCATTTGCTATTTTTTCGACTACTATAACATCACCATTTTTAAGTAAATCTTTTACTGAATTCAGATTTGTTTTTGTCCAAGCCATATCCGAAAGCTTAATAAACGCTGTTTTACCGTCACTTAATCCTATTTTCGCCCGCGTGCTCTCCACGTTTAATACCACTGCGAGTTTGTAATGCCTTAAGCCAACCGGCCTTGGAAGAGCTTCTAACTCTTTTTGCCAATTAGTTAAAGAGATATTCCTAAGAGGCCCTCGGTAACCTCTTTTCATATCATAGGCCTTAATACCGAAACGCAAAGCATTAGCTGCGCTTTCCTGTAACTTGGAATCTATACAACTGATAATGGTTAAACCTGCCGTATAGAAATATTCTTCACCAAACATGCCTATTACTTCCGATCGCACTTGTTCGGCGTAATAATCTGCATCTAGAGTCTGAACTTTATCTTGTTTAACGAGTTTTAGCGGTTCATTTATTGAATCTCTTGCTTCTTTTTCAGTAATATATCCATCATCATACATACGTCCGATTACGTAATTTCTTCGAGCGAGTGCTCTTTCGTAATTTTTCTCAGAACCGTATTGCGATGGAGCTTTCGGAAGTGATGCCAAAAAAGCAGATTCAGCTATAGATAATTCTTCTACTGACTTGTTAAAATAACCAAGAGCTGCAGCTGCTACCCCATATCCTTTTCCCAAAAAAAGCTGATTTAAATATAACTCGAGAATTTGGTCTTTGGACAAAACATCGGAAATCATGTAAGAAAGTATCGCTTCTTTAACTTTCCTTTCAATTGATCTTTCAGAAGTTAATAGAAAGTTTTTTACAACTTGCTGAGTAATGGTTGATCCGCCTTCAAATCTAGTACCGTTAATAACATGGGAAACATTTGCAAATGTCGCTCTAATAATACTAAATATATCAATACCGGGGTGATTATAAAAATTTTTATCTTCAGCTGCTATAAAGGCTTGTACAAGAGATTTAGGTACACTATTTATCGGAACAAAAATTCTCTTCTCTTTTGCATATTCTTCAATCAATTTTCCATCTGCGGAATAGATTCTAGTTACACAGGGAGGATGATATTCTTTTAATTGTGAATAATCGGGCAGATCTTGGCTAAAATGCCATATAATAGCAATTACAACTATTATTCCAAAAATTGCAAGAGCTAAACTTAGCTTAGCTGCAAGGATTAAAGATCTAAGCATTAGTAACGGTATAATTTATTTTGATTTCTTAAATATAGGGATAAGTTCAAAAAAAGTCATTAATTATGTGAATCTGATCTTTCCCCTATAAAAACCAAGGTTAATCTTACTTCTTGTCACCACTCCCAGCTAGAATTAATTATTAGGAATTGATAACACCTTTTCCTCTATTTCTGCTTTCAGATAGTTATCTTGTAGAGTGTATATTCCATTCTGCTTTTTAATAATTTCGTATTCACGCTGGGCTATAGAATCTACAAAATGTATTTTGCCCGATATTCCTGAAAACTTTTTGGAGTTTTTTAATCTGGTTAAAAAATCTTCCTTGTTGTAATTGCCTATTATGTTACTCGCAATTATCTTGCCAGCATCATAAGCAAGAGCATGCATAAATGAAAAGTAATTTACGCCTAAAGTCGTAGCTCTCTGCTTTATATTACCGTTTTCCAAGGCAATTGATCCGGTATAAATAATTTCAAATTGTTTATCCTCAACTACATCTATTCTGTTATCGCCGGCGATAACAGCTTTTTTATCTAAATTAAAATTTTTTGCAAATTGATATATCCTTCTTAAATTTTCCGGATCATCACCTACTATAACTACCGGCCTTTTTAGAATTTCATCCTGTTCATTTAAATTACTTACAGTATCAGAAACAATATTAACTGCTTTCTCTATATCTTCATCAGTATTGTTATAAAATTCCATTCTACTAAGTGTTGCCTCTTTATTTGCTATAATATTCTGAATGATTTTGCTAACAATTTGGGTGTGTCTACCGGTGGGTAATAAAATTACATAATTTTTATATTCGTTATTTATTAGATAAGTAGTAATTTGTTCGATTTGTCTCATAGGAGCATGACCAAAAACAAACATATTATTATCAGCTAATGTTGGGTCATTTGAAAGAGAAAGAGCAATTACGTCTTTATCTTTGATTGCTGCAGAGAGAATCTTCGTATCTTTAGAATATATCGGCCCAATTACGATTTTAATTTTTTGCTCTAATATTCTTTTGATAGATTCTTTCAACTTGATTTCATCTGAACAGTCATAAGAAGTTACTTTAATCTTTGTTTTAGCACCGTCTCCTAATCCCATTTTTATCATTCCGGCGTATTGTTTTCCTAGTAATTCATTTTCGCCTGATAATGGTAGTAAAAGTGCAATCTCAGTAACTATATTACTTGATAAGCTTTTTCTACTATTTTTATTATTATTGCTACTAGATTCACAAGCACTAAGAGCCAATAGAAAACAAAAAGAAATGATGAATTTTGTAAATTTTTGTTTTATGTTGATCATGTTATATCCCTAAATTTTAAGACCATTCGATTTAATATGAATTCTAGACCTGGACTTTATATAGTCTCAACTCCAATCGGTAACTTAAATGACATTACCATCCGTGCAATTGAGACCCTAAAGAACTCTGACATTATTTTTTGTGAAGATACCAGAATCTCTGCAAAATTACTAGTAAAACATAACATTGCCGGTTCTCTTTCTACCTATAATGACAAAAGTGATGAGGCAACTCGTAAATACATAATAAAAAATATAGAAGCTGGAAAGGTTGTTTCTTTAATTTCTGATGCCGGAACTCCATTAATTTCTGATCCCGGATATAAATTGGTCAAGGAGCTAAAAGAAAAGGGGTATTTTATTGATATAGTACCGGGTGTTTCTGCTCCGATAGCAGCGTTAACTCTTTCGGGTTTACCATCTGACCGATTTATATTTGCTGGGTTCCTTCCCAAAACGGATATAGGAAGAGAAAAAGTTTTTTTAGAATTGGCAGAGGTCGATGCAACCCTTATCTTTTTTGATAGGTCAAGCAGAATAGTGAATTCACTGCGATCTGCATTAAAAATCTTAGGGAATCGGCAAGCTAATGTTTCTAGAGAATTAACTAAATTATTTCAAGACTCAAGAACGGCTGATATAGAGAGTTTAATAAAATACTACAGCCAAGAGTTACCTAAAGGAGAAATAGTATTATTGGTTTCTGGTAAAAAATTACTAGAACCTTCCGATGAAGAAATAACTGCAGAAATTAAAAATTTACTTATCTTAGGCAAGCACGCAAAAGATATTACCCAACAATTGTTTCAAAAATACCACAAACATTACAAGAAAAGTAAAATTTATAAAATTTGTAATTCTCTGAAAGGAGTAAACTTTAAAATCTAGTTTAACTTTTCTAAAAAAGTGCTATAGTGTGTACACCAATTTAATTTATTTAAGGAGTTTAAAATGTTAAGATTACTTGTTATTCTAGTTAGTGTATTTGCTTTGTCAAAAGTTGCATTTGCAGCAGGTTCTGATAAAGGTTCAGCTGAAACTGCGCCTGTTACTGAAGTTAGCAAAGATTCAGCTGTTATGCAGGATGAAGTAACTGCAGACAAAGAGATGAATGAAAAAGGAAAAGGAAGCAAAAAATAATAATTTTTCCACTAAGCTTTCTAAGTTATAAATAAGTTCTATATGCTAAAAATATAGTAATGATCCTTAATCATACTGTTGTTTTTTTAGACGTTATAGTTAGGGGCTCTAGTATTAATACAGAGCACAAAAACTAAAATAAAAATAACAACAGCATATAGAACTTAAATAAAGCAATAAAAGTTAATTGTTACATCATTTATTAATAATTTAAAGTTAATATCAATAAAATATTTTATTATTATACAAGGAGAAATTGTTATGGTTAGAAAATTAGCATTGTTACTTAGCATTCTTGCAGTATCAAAAGTTGCTTTTGCAAACACAGGTTCTCAAGGATCTGATGTTGTAGTGGAAGAAAGCCACAAAAAAGTTCATGAAGAGCACAGCAAAACTAGCGAAGATCATGGTAAAGAGCATGAAAAAGGTCATGAGCATCATCATGGCAAGAAAGGATCTGCTTCTAAATAATTTTGTAAGCTCCTATAGTCAAGCCTTTAAGTAGTAAGATCTTTTTTTTAGTTTTATAATTAAAGGCTTGAAAAAAATATACACATTAACTATAATGTCTTTCTCAGCAATATGGCCCTGGTATGCCTAATTTGCTGTTTGTTTTTTAAATGCCAAAGAGAGTATTAATATGCCTAAAATGAAAACGCATTCGGGTGCAAAAAAACGCTTCAAGCTTACTGCAACCGGTAAGGTAAGAGCTAGTCAGGCCGGTAAACAGCACTTTATGAGACGTCGTACAAAAGCTCAGCTTCGCAATCAGAGAGGAACTACAATACTTTGTGATGAAGATGCGAAGAGATTAGTAAAAATTTTCCTTCCTAATGGGACTAATTAAAAAAATGAGAGTGAAATTATGACACGTGCAAAAGCAGGAATAGTATCTAAAAATCGCCACAAAAAAATAATCAAACTTGCTAAAGGATATAGAGGCAGGGCAAAGAATTGCTTTAGAATAGCGATTGAGAAAGTAGAAAAAGGATTGCAATATGCATATAGGGATCGTAGAAATCGTAAGCGCGATTTTAGAGGTCTCTGGATCCAAAGAATTAATGCAGCGGTAAGAGAGCATGGAATGGTTTATTCTACTTTTATCAATGGATTAAATAAGTCTGGGATTGTTGTTGATCGCAAAATGCTAGCTGAGCTTGCCGTAAATAATGCTGATAGTTTTGCACATATTGTAGAACAAGCAAAAAAAGGTTTAGCTGCAAAGTAACGACTATACTTTTTTCTGAGCTTTTATAAGCTCAAAGTATTCTACAATTAATAATTTGGGGACCAAACAGAAAGTATAGAAGCAATATAAAGCTGTAGTGCAAAATATTAACCCCAAATTACTTAAGTTCAGTTATTACTCACTTGAAGACTTAATTCGATTAGCATAATAGGTCATATCTGCTAGAGTAAGTAAACGCCTAGGTTACTTTAGTAAGCTAATAAAAATTGTACCTTATTCCGCTTTTTTTTGTGGCTTTCTTCGTTCAGTTTAAATTTTTAAACTCCATGAAAAGTAAGGTGTTTAACAATAATTTCATATACTAATAATATTACTTATCTTTATATCATAAAACTTATGAATAGGGTGAAAATATGGCTTGGTTTTACCTTTTTATAGCAGGGATATTTGAAATATTCTGGGCAGTAGGGATAAAATATTGCGATGGGTTTAAAATTACTCTTCCTTTGGTTTTAGTAATAATTTCCATGACTCTTAGCGTAATTTTTTTAGGATTAGCGACTAGAACCATTCCAATGAGCATAGCTTACGCAGTGTGGACTGGTATTGGAATAATAGGAGTATTTACTTATGGTTTATTTATACTTAAAGATCCAATTTCGGTTAAGAATATAATTTTTGTTGGAATGATTTTAATAGGAATAGTCGGCTTAAAGTTAGGTATAAAATAACAATATGAAAAACCTATCTATTATTTCCTTTTTTTGGCAACATATAAAACCTTATAAATGGTATTATGCAGGAATGCTTATAGCTCCTGTAATAGGGGCTATTTTCCCGTTTGCCTATCATTATGCAGTCAAGCTATTTATTGACTTAATGTCAGTAGAGCGCAGCATAAACTACAGCGATATTATTTTCCCGATTACTGTTTTTATCCTTTCACAAGTAGTTATGGAAGCTGCATGGAGGATAAGCAATATTTTAGAATGGATTGCAGAGCCTCAAGTTAGAAGGTCATTATTGTTAAAATCATATGATTATGTACAGCACCATTCTTATAGTTTCTTCCAAAATAACTTTACAGGTGCCATAAGCAGTAAAATTAAAGGTATTTTAGATGGTTATGATCATTTTTGGGCTGAAATGCACCATGGTTTATTTCAACAAATTCTAAAAGTTATTATTAGCTTTTTTGTTCTTGCTATGATTCACCCAAACCTTAGCTTATTCCTTTGCGCTTGGAGTGTTTTATACTTTCCTATTATGTACAAGGTTTCGGTCAAATTGAATCAGGCTGCTTTTGCTGAAACAGAAGTAAAACATTCTCTAATTGGTCAGATTTCAGACAAGATTAGCAATATTATTGCAGTTTTATCTTTTGCCACTAGAAAAATAGAACTAAAGAAATTAGATGACAAAATATCAACCGAATTCGTTCCAAAACAAATTCTCCTTTACAAGTATGCTTTTATTAGCAATGTAGTTAGTGGGGCATTCTTTCTGATAATGACAACATTTTTTATATTTTATATGGTACATTTACGCCAAAATGGGCTAATTAGTGTTCGAGATTTTGCTTTTGTTTTTTCTATTTCGGTAGTGATAATAGATGAAACCTGGAGAATAACTCAATCAATGCAGAATTTTGTCCGTATTATTGGAGATTTACAAAGTTCAATCAATTTTTTGTATGCTCCTCAAATTGATGTTGACCAGCCCAATGCTAAGTCTTTGAGGATTAATAGACCGCAGATAGAATTTCAGGAGGTCAGTTTTGGTTATAGCGAAGAGGAAAAGGTCTTTAAAAACCTTAATTTAGTAATAAAACCCGGGGAAAAAATAGGTTTAGTGGGTTATTCAGGGGCGGGTAAATCCTCTCTAGTAAATTTATTGCTTAAATATTTTAAAGTGACAAAAGGCCAAATACTTATCGATGGACAAAATATTAATGATATAAGCCAAGATTCACTTCGGGAAAATATTGCAGTTATTCCTCAAGATACAATGTTATTTCATAGATCGATTTTAGAAAATATAAGATATGGCAGACTAAATGCTAGCGATGAAGAAGTTATAGCTGCAAGTAAAGCTGCTCATATTCATGAGTTTATTGTAGGATTGCCAAACCAGTACCAAACTTATGTAGGAGAAAGGGGAGTAAAGCTTTCAGGTGGGCAAAGGCAGCGCATCTCTATTGCTAGAGCTATTTTAAAAGATGCTCCTATACTGATTCTAGATGAAGCTACTTCCTCACTTGATAGCCATACTGAAAAATTAATTCAGGATAGTCTTAATTTTCTTATTGAAAGCCAAGAGAAAACAGTTATTGCCATTGCTCATAGGCTGTCTACTTTAAAGCATATGGATAGAATCCTTATTATGGAGAAAGGTAAAATTATTGAAGAAGGTACTCACCAGGAACTACTGCATAACCATAAAGGTTTGTATAAAAAACTATGGAAATTTCAAGAGGTATAATTAAGTTAGAAAGCCTGTTATAAAAAAATCTTAATCTGGTTTGATTCAAAATTGTTTAATTTATCATTTTTTTAGACTAAACTTAAATAAATGTTAGTAGTTTGTAAAATTATTATAGGCATGAGTGTTTTAAAATGAAAAAATTTACAATTAATTGCGATTTCGGTGGGCAATTATCCCCATTTACTATTTTTATGGGGAAGCCTGAACATTCACATCATCCGTTGCATTTTCAAGCAGACTGGCTCTCAAAGCAACGTGGTGGAATGATACCAGGTGATGTTATGGACGTTGTCAGTCAGCTTCAGGAATTAGCAGAAAAAAATGGTGTTTCTTTAGAGGAATTATGTGTATATGCTTTAGGGACAAAAGAAGAACAAGCTGCTCTTGAAGGAAATACTGAGAAAGCAAATACAGAAACACCGCAGGCTCCTGAAGAAGAAGCCAATAATCAACAATAGCTTGTCTTCTCAAATTTTTATTTGATCCAGTTTACAATGCATGTTATACAACTGTAAGTAACACGATTAGAAAATTTTTTAAACCTTTAGGTATTAAGTAAATTAAAGAAATATTGCCCTATGACATTGACTTTAATGAACTCACAAGTGAGAATGCTGGGATTACTCCGGTTGTTCCAGTTCCGGTTACTAACCCTCATGGTGGGGAAGTTAACTTAATAAATAGTGCTCTAGTTATTGTACTCATACCTGTGGTTCCGATAACAAACCTTGCGCCTGCTGATTTAGCTACTTCTGGTTCTGCTATTAATATTCTAAGTGAAGAACATGGCACAGAAACAGAGGACAGCTATGTTCATAACCTACCGGATAGTAAGTAAGCTTTCTATCTTTCTTCTTTATAAGAGAGCTTCTGTTTTTCTTCTATAGAAAATTAGATAGTTCTTTTTCAAGTACTGCAAGTTTTTGAATATCTCCGCCGCCTGCTTGTGCGAGGTCAACCTGTCCACCTCCGCTTCCCCCAATAAAATTAGCTAATTTTTTTACAATATTACCGGCATTATACTTAGACGTTATATTTTTAGAAACCCCGACTAATACCGATAATTTGCCCTCTAATTTACTAGCATATACCACAACCAGATTATTATGATTTTTTATTATATCTTGTATTGCCATACGCAGTATCTTAGATGTAACATTATCAATTTCCTTATATATTAATCTAATATCATTTAGATCTTTAGCAATTTTATTAATTTCCTCTGCAGTTAAGGATAAAGTTTCTAACTGTTTTTTTTCTAAATCCTTTTCCAGCTCTTTTTTACTATGGATAAGAGAATCCAATTTCTGTACTACATCTTGCTTATTAGTTTTAAGGTTATTTATAATAATAGCCAATAATTTTTCATTTTCTCGAATAAAAGAAAGAGCATAACTGCCACAAACAGCTTCAATTCTTCTAACACCCGCAGCAATTGCACTCTCATTTACTATTTTAAATATCCCGATATCACCGGTTCTAGACACGTGTGTTCCACAGCATAGTTCAAAAGAATAAGGATTATTTTTATCATCCTCATTACCTATTGAAACTACTCTTACTTCATTTTCATATTTTTCGCCAAATAATGCCATAGCACCGGACTCTATAGCAGAGTTAGTAGACATTAATTTGGTATGTACGAGTAAATTATTTGCTATAATCTGGTTTACTTTATCTTCAATCAGATTGATTTCAGCTAAGGTTAAGCTATTTGGGTGGCTAATATCGAACCTTAGTCTATCATGAGCTACTAGTGATCCCTTTTGAGTAATATGATTACCCAAAACACTTCTAAGTACCGCGTGCAGGAGATGAGTAGCAGAATGATGTATTCTAAGATATTTACGGTAATAACTATCGATGGTAAGTTTTACCTCATCATTTTCGGTGACAAGTCCTTCTTCAAGCTCACAAATATGACCATGTATTTTTCCTAAATATTTTAGAGTATCTAAAACCCTGATTTTACCATGCAGAGAGGTGATAAAACCAATATCTCCCATTTGCCCTCCAGACTCGCCATAAAAAGGGGTCTGGTTAGTAATTAAAGTAAATTTTTTACCTTTTTCAGATATTTGCCTACTACGGGTACCGTTTGAAATTAAAGCGAGAACTTTTGCTTCAGAACTATTAAGGGAATAACCCAGAAATTCAGTAGAGCCGAACTCAGATAAAAGATCAAACCATATATTATCTGTTTTTGACTCTCCGGAACCAATCCAAGCACTCCTCGCCCGTTCTTTTTGCTCTGCCATCATTTGTTCAAAGCTGGCAGTATCAATCGCTATCTTTTTTTTCTTTAGTATATCTTGAGTCAAATCTAAAGGGAATCCGTAGGTGTCATACAGCTTGAACGCTACTTCTCCAGATAAAGTGGCATTAGAAGATAAGGTTTTAACCTCATCTTCTAAGAGTTTTAACCCTCTATCTAAAGTAACCTTAAATCTTTCTTCTTCCTGTTTTAAAATACTGCTAACAAAATCTTCTGCTCTTTTTATTTCTGGAAATGTATGGCCAAACAAATCTACAAGTTTCGGCAATAATTTATACATTAAAGGTTCTGATGCTCCTAGCTGATGTGCGTGGCGCATTGCTCTTCGCATGATTCTTCTGAGCACATATCCTCGCCCCTCATTAGACGGCATAACGCCATCGGCAATTAGGAATGCAGACGAACGTAGGTGATCTGCTATTACTCTATAGGAAAAAAGTTCCTCTCCTTTAGCTTTTACTTTTAACAGTGATTCGGTATAACCTATTATTTCTTGGAATAAATCGATATCATAATTATCATGTGCTCCCTGAATTACTGCCGCCATTCGCTCTAGCCCCATTCCAGTATCGACAGATTTTTTCGGTAATTCAATTCTAGTATCCTTGTTTATCTGTTCAAATTGCATAAACACTAGATTCCAGATTTCAATATATCTATCTCCATCAGCGTTTTTGGTGCCGGGTAGACCACCAAATATTTTGTCTCCATGGTCGTAAAATATTTCAGAACACGGTCCGCAGGGTCCCGTCTCTCCCATTGACCAAAAATTATCGTTTGTAGCTATTCTAATTATCCTTTCATCAGCTAAGTTAGCTATTTTTTTCCAGTACATGACCGCTTCATCATCATCATGAAACACAGTAACATATAGCTTATCTTTAGAAATTGAAAAATCTTTGGTCAGTAAATTCCATGCATAATAAATAGCCTCTTCTTTAAAATAATCGCCAAAAGAAAAATTGCCGAGCATTTCAAAAAATGTATGATGTCTTGCTGTATAACCTACATTATCAAGATCATTATGCTTACCGCCGGCTCTTACAGATTTTTGGCTTGAAGTAGCCCTGCTATAATCTCTTTTATCGATACCGGTAAATACGTCTTTAAACTGCACCATACCGGAATTAGTAAACATTAAGGTTGGATCATTTTGTGGTACTAAAGAACTAGCCGGCACGTGAGTATGGTTATTTTTGATAAAATAATCTAGAAAAGTGTTTCGGATCTGTGTGGTGGTGAGTTTTGTCATTTTTGAATTTATTTGGCAATGTTTAAATTTTATCTTCGTTTTAGGATAGCACATTAAAGAATTTATGGCTAAATTACAATATTATTTTAAAAAGCTTTTTCTAGGATTTTATTGCATTTGAGCTCAAGAGGATATTAGGCATACTTTAAGGTATAATTTAGATGATATGTTATGGTAATATTCAAAATGGAAAAAATTAGCCCAAAATTAGAAATAGCCAATAACCTCATCAACCGCCTTTTTTACGCGAAAAAATTAATAATTTTTATTGGAAAAATTGGTATTAGAATTATCGCTTGTTATAAACATCAGTCTATAGACAATATTTTCGTTCCTTATGAGAAAGCAGATCATGTCCAAATATGCTGTGCATTTTTAAAGAATTATAAAAAATTTCAAGTGGTGGTTTTATTGGATACACCGGAGTGTGAACTAAGGCATGAATTCATGCCTATGCTTCAATCTATAATAAAATCTAATCCCATAGAGAAATTTATTCAGGATAATTATAAACCGGAAGATATAATTGCTTATAATGTACATAATATAGAAACCAGCCATGTTAACGGTGAAGTATGGGAAACAGTCATGGCCTCTTCTCCTTATGCTATTCCTACTAATCAGTTACTAGAATTTGTGATTTACAATTCCTTTGAATTTAACGGTATATATTTTTTATCTTTAGAGTTTGAAACAATAATTAATGCAATTTTAGCAGAAAAACATAACACTAAATTTCAAAATGATTTCCAGATTTTTGCTACGATTACTGAAACAAGTGGAATTAGAATTGCGATCAAGTATAAAAAACACGTCCTAGATGAGGTAACTATAAGTTTTCCCTCCGATAAGTCCGATCTTTATATAGCGGGTACAATTGAACAGGCGATTAGCGATAAAATTTTAAAATACAAAACATATGTAACAAGCCTAGAACTAAAAATTTGTTTGATATTTATAGGAGATAAAGTTTTATGCGAAATTTTTGAAAAAATACCTTCATTCCAAATTTATAATATTATCACCTATGTCACCGTTCCTCTCGTGGCTGAAGGCTATTCTCAGCATTTTCAAGATGCTAAATTATTAGAATTATTTATAAAAAATAAGAAATATTTAGCTTCAAATCAATTATTAAGGTCAATTACTAAACTTACTACCGTTAATTCGGTAATGTTTAAGCCTTTATTCTTAATAATAATAGGGATTATTGTCTTCCTAATTTCTCTGAAATATCATGCGCTTCGGGTTCAACAAGAAACACTCGAGCTTAATAATAAGTATTATTCACTTTCTGAAAAATCCCGTAACATAAAAAAACGTTACCCAGAAGTGGAAAATATTTCAAACTTAACAAATTTCTATAATCTTCAAACATTACTTAGTATTAAACTACCTACACCGTTTGAGTCTGTTAAAAAACTTTTTTCTTTAAATAGCCCTGACATTAAAATAATTAATCTTAATTGGGCTATAGAAGAGATAAATTTTACTGATAAAAAAACATTATTGAGTGTTGATATATTATATACAAGCAATAAGAAAGATGATTCAGGTGTCCAACAAGTGTTACAGAGCTATGTAAATTCTTTAAGGCTGATTTTTCCGGGTCATCATATAAATTATTCCATAGAGTATGATAATACTACTGAATTGTTAACTACTATAACGATACCGGCTAAATTAACTATTAGCAATACAATAAAGGGATTATAAATGCTTGATAAATTAGTTATCCACCTTAAAAACATAATATTCTTTAAATTGGTAGTATATGCTGTATCTATTATTCTACTAGGGGCCCTTATTCCTGAATTACAGGAGCAATTAGTAAAATCTTTACAGGGAAAAGAAAAAGCAGAAATTTTATTTAACCGTTCCATTATCCAACTTAATTCAATTATGGAGTTTGAACAAAAAATTCCTGAGATTAATTTACAATATAAAGAGTTAATTACCAAGTCTAACAACCAGATTTGTGATATTAGAGAAGAATTATCAAGGGATTTAAACTTTATTTCTGAAAAACGTAATTTATACGATCCGATAAAAGCAAAAGTGGTTCGAGTATTTGACAATCCATCATCAATTCAAAATAAAAATAGTGAGATCACGTTTCATCAATATGAAGTAAATATAAATTTTACTGGAAAGTCGTATGAAGAAATTTTAAATTTAAGCGAGGATATCCACAAAATTTTACCATTAGGGGCAGTTATAAGTAGTGTGCAGATAAGAGAGCTTCAAGCTTTGACGCCTTCGATTATAAAAAAACTTTCAACGCAGAATTTCTCAGGTTTCATAGAAGCATCTATAAAAGTCTTGCTTAGAGAGATTGTATATGAAAAATAATATAGATATTTTAAAAGATATTGATAACTCTGCTTTTTTAAATAAGATAAAAAGCCATTTAAGTAGTAATTTAAGTAATTATTTAAGTACTTCTCTTGCCACCATGCTTGCTATTGATTATGTCAATAGATTAAAAAAAGAGCCCACCCTTGATGAATATGCTGAGAAATGTGCTGATAGGCTAAAAAAACATTTAAACCATAGGGTAGTTACTGACGAAACTTTTGCTGAAGTAATGACTTTATTTGCAATTGCTATAACCGATAAAAAGGAAATAGGTGATGAACTAGTTAACACTCAAGAAAAAAACCAAGATATTTTTATAGACGATTTAGTAGCAGCTCACTTTAGTGATTTATCTCCGGCGGAACAGAAGAAGGCCAGTTTAATAATCTAGCGCAACACTGTATATTTGAATTCATTCAAAAATACAAAGCCAGTGTTGCTAATGACAAAATACCACAGAATTACTCTCTACGATAGAGAGAACATATATCGCTTACTCCAAACCAACCAT
>CAIKLL010000188.1 GCA_903828265.1 uncultured Rickettsiales bacterium | reverse complement strand
CTGTTAATTTTCTTGTGCATGTCTTAGCTTGTCTTACTGGTTATGCTATTAAAAAATCCTCCTTAAAACTTGATGATTTAACCAATTCTTATCCCCTTTTATCCTAAACTGGCGTTAAAAAGGTATTCTGTAACCGTACCCTCAAGCGTTTTTAATAAACAAACTAATGCTGGAAAGGCAAGTGTTTGATTAAGGCTACAAATCGATCGTAATGCACTAAATAGTTGAATAAATTCCTATAATCCCTCATAAGTTCAAGATAGAAATATTTAAAGCAAGCCATGCCTGATTGATGGAAGGCTATCAGAATTGTTATTATTTCCGAGAGACTCATTTTACATTCCCTGTTTCGTTTCTTTGTGCTACAGGTAAGTAGAGATTTTTTATACCATGGCTCAAAGCCTTTGTAAAAATCATCGACAAAACAGAATAAACTATCGTAATCTATATTCATTAGGGTAATCTTTTTTGTTAGAAAACTCTAGAATACCCTAATACCTACACCTATTCAGCTACTTTCTTAACCACAGTTGGGGTTAATTTAATTGGCTACTTAGGAGTTATTTTTTCTTATAGTTCTTTGTAAGACTTTCTTAAATTCAAATGATAATTTGGCAAATTCCACTAAGTCGAAATTTTTGTAAGGTATAAAAATTATAGCTACTTTTGAAAGATTGAGATCAGGCTCTTTCAGCATTATTCTCATTAAGTGTCTTATTCGCCGCTTGATTTTATTTCTAATATATGCTTTTTTAGATAATTTTTTACTAACCTTCATTCCTAAAAAAGCGGGATTTTGGCTATCCGTTTGAATTAAATCAAAGTTTTGAGCAATTACAGTCATGAAGTATGGACTAGATACCTTTTTACCGTGCAGATTAACAAAGTCAAATTTTTTTTGATTTCTTAAGGAATAAAGAGAGACCACTTTTAAATTAGGCAGTTAACTTTTTTCTTCCTTTTGCTCTACGGTTCTTTATAACTAATCTTCCGCCTACGGTTGCCATTCTTGACCTAAAACCATGTCTTCTTTTTCTTACTAGCTTACTAGGCTGAAATGTACGTTTCATAATAATTAATAATACTAATTAAATATTTAACAGATTATCGCTTTTGCAATGATTGATGGTCAAATTTAATCAAAAACACCTTAATTGTCAACTTAAAATATTGACAATAAACTTTAGCCTATTAGTTTTATAATTAAGCTAGTAAAAAGATATAAGATCATGACAAATTTACTCCCTCCAACCCAAGTTGATTCATCAATTTTCCATGATATGTGGCAATACGGTCTGGTTAATATTTCCGGAAACGACATAAAGGTTAGTAATATAGTAGTAGCTTTACTAATACTACTTATTGGCATCAACCTATCTAAAAAACTAATTAAGCTAATTATGCCGGTAATCTCCAAGAAACTAGATGAGGATCAAGATCTAGTTTATACCATAGAACGGCTTTTATCGCTTGTATTTCTAGGAATTACAGTTCTTCTTGCCTTACAGGTTGCGAATATTCCGCTGGCTATATTTGCCTTCATTGGAGGTGCTTTTGCAATTGGTATCGGACTTGGCGCACAGGGGCTTGTAAATAATCTGGTAAATACCATGATTATTATAATAGAGAAACCTATAAAAATTGGTGATATTTTAGAAATTCAAGGTGCTATCGGCAAAGTAAAATCAATAGGTACTAGGTGTATAACTGTTAATAGTTTTACAGGAGAAGATGTTTTAGTCCCTAATACGATAATAATGCAGAATAAGTTTTCTAAGTGGTCCGGTAATGATAATATCAGTTATTACATATACATAAATATAAT
This sequence comes from uncultured Rickettsiales bacterium, assembly GCA_903828265.1. Classification (GTDB taxonomy): domain Bacteria; phylum Pseudomonadota; class Alphaproteobacteria; order Rickettsiales; family Rickettsiaceae; genus Megaera. The sequence goes on along the minus strand of CAIKLL010000188.1, from coordinate 9,042 downwards.
AAAAAAAGAAGGGGTGCAGGTTGACCATAGTCTAATTGCTGAGCAATTAAGATACGTTAGTAATGAATTAGATTTTACCGTTTCATCCATTATACCGGAAGTATATTTAACCAAAGTTTCTGAATTGGAAGATCAATTTTCCTTAAAATTTACCTGTAAATCAAAATCAATAAAAGAAGCTAATTTTATAAAAAATAAAATAAATTTTGCTTTACTTAAACACTTAAATATTCCTTTTAGAATCGAATATTCTAACAATTTAGGATAAAAACAATTTAGAGTTATGTAACGTAGCTGAATTAATTAGACATGAGTATTCGTATGAACTATCTTCTTTTGCTATTTATCATGATTACGACGATGATTTTACTATTAGGGATATTGTCGATGGCTGGAGGAGATAAAATCAGCAAAAAATTTGGTACTAAACTAATGACCTTAAGAGTGGTTTTTCAAGCTCTCGCAATTTTAGCTTTAGTTATTTTTTATTTTTCTAGCCATAAATAGCCTTGTACGAAATAACTTTAAAAGTTAAATATCGTAAGATTTATGATATAAACGGAAATGCTAATAAATAACAATATGAGGAGAAACGGCTTTTAAATTGACAATATATAATTAGCTATATAGTCTACTTATCTTAAATATGTGTGCCTCTGTGGTGGAATTGGTAGACACGACAGACTCAAAATCTGTTGCTCCTGGAGTGTGCCGGTTCAAATCCGGCCAGAGGTACCAATAATTTTGATAAATTAATATAGGCAATGACTAATTTTATTAAAATTTATTCTCATCTTTGTACCCCTATATAAAGCTATAATTTCGCCAATTTCTTAGAATATAAGACTTACAACCTAGAAGTTAGTTAAAGTTATACACAAACTAAACTTCATTATTGAATAGCTATCCGTTAATAGCGTAATATTTTTTTTATTTTATTGGAGTGATGCCTGTTTCAAGGCAGCGCTCATTTTTTAATCACTCTATAACTTTGCTAGGTAGCTACTGGAATTTATACCTTAATATAACATATTACTAACATAGTTATCCACACTCTCTGTGGATAGTTCTCTAGTTGTAATATCTAAAAAAAATTAATAAGAAACTATCTCAGTAGCAGTCAATATTTAATTAATAAGTAAAAACTCACAAGGTATAATATTCTATTTTGAATAATATCGAACAATAATTAGCCTGAGCCCGAGATACAATCAGGTACAAGTATAGGAGCGAGAGATTTTATTCTAGTAAAAAACAATTAGGACGGATCAAGTAAGGGTATGAGTTCATTTTAGCACCTTATTGATTTTTAGAATTTAGACCTTATATAAATTCTGTAGAAGTTAATAAAAAGGTAATGTTATGAATATCGAAAAATTTACACTAGCAGCCAGAAATGTAATTTCTGCTTCCCAATTACTAGCTGCAAAGTATAACCATCAACAAATATTACCTCTACATTTACTGGCTTGCCTACTTCGGGAAGAAAGTGGTGTTATTACAAATTTAATTAATAAACTGGGAGCCGATAGTTCTCTAATTATCCTCAGAACAGATAAGGAATTAGAAGCGATTCCTCAGATCCAGGTTCATGGAGGCGGCGGTCAGGTTACGTTATCTTCCGAAGGGTTAAAAGTCTTAGAAAAGGCGATAAGCCTTTCAAAAGATAACAAAGATAGCTTTACTACTGTAGAAAAGATATTTGAAGCAACCTCTTATGATAAAGGAGTAGCCGGTAATATTCTTGTCCAATCCGGTATTGATTCAAGAAAATTAACGGCAGCTATTATGGATTTACTAAAAGGCAGAACAGCTACTTCAGAATCTGCCGAAAACAGTTATGATGCATTACTTAAATATGGAAGGGACGTAACTAAGCTTGCTTCTGAAGGTAAGATTGACCCGATTATTGGTAGAGATGAAGAAATTAGACGGGCAATCCAGGTTTTATCAAGAAGATCCAAGAATAATCCTGTATTAATTGGTGAGCCTGGTGTTGGTAAAACTGCCATAATTGAAGGATTAGCACAGAGGGTATATATGCGGGATGTACCGGAATCGCTCGCAAATTGTAGAATTATTGAACTTGATATGGGAGCGTTAATTGCCGGAGCTAAATATCGTGGCGAGTTTGAAGAGCGCCTCAAAGCAGTGCTTAATGAGATTAAGGAAGCAAGCGGTGAAATTATCCTGTTTATTGACGAACTGCATTTACTAGTGGGAGCAGGTAAGACAGAGGGGGCCATGGATGCCTCCAACTTGTTAAAGCCAATGCTTGCAAGAGGAGAGTTACATTGTATTGGTGCAACTACACTGGACGAATACCGTAAATATATTGAAAAAGATGCAGCCTTAGCGAGGCGTTTTCAAGCTGTATATGTTTCAGAGCCTAGTGTTGAAGATACTATTTCAATCCTTCGCGGTATTAAAGATCGTTATGAGTTACATCATGGAATAACTATTGCAGATAGTGCAATTATAGCAGCAGCGACTCTTTCAAACCGCTATATTACTGATCGATTTTTACCAGATAAAGCAATAGATTTGCTCGATGAGGCCGCCAGCCGGTTAAAAATTGAGGTTTCTAGCAAACCTGAAGAATTGGATGAGCTTGATCGGCGGATAATCCAAGTTAAAGTAGAATTATCAGCACTTAAAAAAGAAAAAGATGAAAATTCACAAAAAAAGGTTGTTACTTTATCTGCGGAACTTGCAGAACTGGAATCTAAATCACTTGATATGAATTCCAAGTGGCAAGCAGCGAAATCTCAAATACAGCTCTCTCAGAAAATTAAAGAAGAGCTGGAAAATGCTAAAATTGATTTGGAACGTTCTGAAAGAAGTGGTGATCTTGCAAAAGCAAGTGAGCTAAAATACGGTATTATTCCAGAACTGACTAATAAGCTAAAAACTGCCGAGGCAGCAAGCACTAACAAGCTATTCAAAGAAAGAGTTACCGATAGTGATATTGCGATTATTGTTTCTAAAATTACTGGAATTCCTGTTGATACAATGCTTACAAGCGAAAAAGATAAATTACTGGCAATGGAGGAACATTTAATGAAATCAGTAATTGGCCAAGAAGCAGCTATTGCTGCCGTTAGTGATGCCGTGCGCAGATCTAGAGCAGGAATTAGTGATCATGAAAAGCCTCTTGGTTCATTTCTGTTCTTAGGCCCTACTGGAGTTGGAAAGACCGAGCTTACCAAAGCATTAGCAGAATTCTTATTTGATGACAGGTCAGCAATATTACGAATTGATATGTCGGAATATATGGAAAAACATGCCGTGGCCAGATTAATTGGCGCCCCTCCCGGATATGTAGGTTATGAACAAGGGGGTGCTCTAACTGAAAGTGTTAGAAGAAGGCCATATCAGGTAATTCTGTTTGATGAAATAGAAAAAGCTCATCCTGATATATTTAATATAATGCTGCAAATCTTGGATGAGGGAAGGTTAACCGATAGCCAAGGGAATTTAGTAGATTTTAAAAATACGTTGATTATTCTTACTTCCAACCTGGGCGCTGAAGTGTTGGTTAATCAAAAAGAGGGAGAAGATACGGAACTCCTACGCGGGCAAGTAATGAATTACGTAAATGATGCCTTCAGGCCAGAGTTTTTAAATAGATTAGATGAAATTATTCTATTCCACCGCTTAAATAGAACTCATATGTCTGATATTGTTAAAATTCAGATGAACATATTGAGGAAAGTTCTAGCAGTTCAGCATATAGAGCTTAACTATGATGATTTAGCTATTAAATGGTTAGCAGATAAAGGATATGATCCTGCATTCGGTGCTAGACCATTAAAAAGGGTTATTCAGCGAGAGGTACAAAACAATCTAGCAAAGCTTATTTTAGCAGGGAAATTCTCTAGCGGCGATACTGTTCATCTAACTGAAAAAGATGGGCACCTAGAGATCTTTAAGTAGCTTTCTAGCTTAAAATTATAGACCCTGCTAGAAAAAGGTAATTAGCACATAAAAACTTATGTACGTAACCATTTATTTACCTAATTACTTATTTAGATTTGTTAGAGTTTTCATTTACTAATGCTTGTACTAGTGCCGAATCTAAATATGCTCTAACATGGACAATAACCTCATTTTCAAATTTTACTATCCAGCAATACTTATTGTTAAATGGTTTATCGTTAATAGAATAAGACAGCTGTACCATTTCTACTATGGCTATTGGCGCATCTTCAGCTATTAGAATATTACTTACCTTTAACACTGGTCCACCTTTTAAAAGTTTTTTTAAGCGTACAAAGGTATGATCAAGGAATTCTTGTTTTCCATTATAAACTCCAGCTAGTGGATGGGTGCCCATCACTTCCCATAACACATTAGATGAAACTTGTGAAAAGAATTGTTCTTGGTGTCCATTTTCCAAGTTTTTGAATAATTTCTCTACAAATTGTTTAGTTAATTTCACAAGTTCCTCCTCAAATCAATAAAAAGGTTATGTTATAAAGTAAATGGGAAGTTTTAAGAAATCCAGAATTATTCCCTATAATTATAGAAATAAATCAGTAAATATCCCTCAAAAATTAAACCGATAAACTTCTGATTTTAGCTAATACCTCTCGAGCATGACCTTCTACCGAAACTTTTGGCCAAATATGAGCTATTTTACCCTCTGGGTTAATTAAAAAGGTAGCTCTATTAACACCCATATATTTTTTGCCAAACATTGATTTTTCAACCCACACGGAATATTTAGAACAAGTTTGGCCATCTATATCTGAACCAAGATTAAATTTAAGGTTATATTTATCCTTAAACTTATCGTGAGATTTTAAACTATCTCTGGAGATTCCTAAAACAACTGTATTTAATGAATTAAATTCGTTTAGCAGTTCGTTAAAATCTATTGCTTCGAGTGTACAGCCCGGCGTATCATCTTTAGGATAGAAATACAAAACAATATATTTTCCTTTAAGATCTCCTAAACTGACTTTTTTATCCTGGGATATTTCTACTAGAAATTCAGGTGCTTTATCTCCTATTTTTAATTTACTCATTTTGAATACTCCTTTTACCTACTATAGTTTTAACTTCAAGCGTATATTTAAATTTTAAATATTTCCAGTAATTATTTCACAGCCTCTATGCATTACCAAGTAAGTCTTGTTTTAATTTAAATTTACCGTCCTTATTTAAAATTGCTCTATATATTTGTAGATTTTCTAAAACTCTTTGAACGTAGTTTCTAGTTACAGAAAAAGGTATACTTTCAATCCAGTCAATAGCTTGATGGTGATTTTTAAATTCTCTTAGGTCACCATACAAATCCAACCATTTTTTTACTCGGTGAGGGCCGGCATTGTAAGCAGCAATAGCAAGCACATAATAGTTTTTATGTTCCTGTAGCATATCAGCCAAATAATGACTTCCTAAAGTTAAATTATAGTATGCGTCGTTCGTTAAATTTTTTAAATTACATTTAATGGCTAGTTTTTTAGCGGTATCGCAAGCTGTCGGTTCCATAAGCTGCATTAAACCCATTCCTTTGTCTGGAGCAATCACAGACTTTTCAAAACTGGACTCTTGCCGAATGATGCTGTAAGTGAGAGCTTTTTCTGTGGGTAGATGATCTATTTTATAAGGATCAGGAAATGAATAATGATCTAAAAATACATGCTTCTGCATAGCAGTTCTTGATAACCAAACTTTATGATGGACATTAGGAGTTTTAGTTGCCAGAGCAATTGCTAACACTTCTTGTTCTTCTTTGGCAGAATGGATTAAATCATCTAAATAAACCTTAGCAAGGCTACTGCTACCGTATTTACTAACCAGATTCGCTGCTCTTAGTATATCATTATTTTTTATATTATAATCTTTTTTAGGAGTAGAGGTTACCTTTGGCGGCAGTCTTAATTTATTTGCTCCAATTTCTAAAGTTGCTACTTGCCCATAAAATGTATAGCCAAATTGGTGAGCTGCCCTTTCATATAATTTCTTTGCCTCTTCTTTTTGACCGTTTTTTGCGTAAGCTCTGCCTAACCAATACATCCCTCTTGATATACTGATTGGAGTTTTTACTACCTGAGCAAATTTTTTAAAATGTTTTATAGCCAGTTGTGGTTTATTTAGAAAACGAAGTGCCAACCATCCGGACAAAAACTCGGCGTCACTAATGTTTCCTGCGCTTTCGGCAAAATGTATACTAGAAATAATATAGGCATCGTTGAAACGTTTATTTTCAATGTATTCCCTTGCTAAATAGCATTGGACTTTCCAAAAATCATCTCCGTGCATCCCGTAATGTTTTACGGCATTTATTAAACTTGCAATTTCCGTACTTTTAGGCAATTCATTTTTTCTAGAACTGACGTATTGATATACTAACCCTGGTGTGTAATATTCTTTTGGAACCTTTCTAAAGAGTTGTTTTGCTTCTTCCTTCATCTCAGAGAAAGCAATGTGTGCCTCAAAAGCTTTTCTATATCCTGCTTCTACTGAATTTAGGGAGTTTTTAGCTAATGTAGTTGAACCTTTCCAGATTAAATTATCTATTCTTTTGATATTATCATTCTTATTAAGAAATTTTTTAAATTTCTTGTAAAAATCAACTTGTTGCTCTTTGTTGAAAGAGCCGTATACCCATCCATTTTTAATTATAGGAGCAAGCTTATTTGGATCGGTTAAAATCTGGGCAGCGGCAAAAGCATAGTATTTATGGCCGCAACCGGTAATCGGCCGATGAGTCTTAAACCAATTATATATTTCTGCATCAGTTACCGTATCGTCTAGAAGGTTTTCGGCTTTACTTTTCAATAAGTTATTTTGCGGCCATTTTGGGTTTACTTTTAAGAATTTTACTATTTCATGAAAAGTGGTTTTGGTATAGTTTGGGTCTAGAAATTTCTGCGATAAAACTATCTTAAGTAAAGCTTTATCTCCTAACTTATTGGCTAAGTTTTCGGCATTTGGCCAGTTGCTAGTTTCTATGTAAGCAAAAACTTGTTTATAAGGGTCGTTATGCGTAGAAGTTTTTCCGTCGGCAAATATATGGATACACCAGCAGAAATTTGCTATAATTACTAAAATAATTGACAGTTTACGTATATTTCTCATAATGGCTTAAAATAACTTTAATATATTTTATTTTTATGAACAGAGCTTTCATTTTTCCTGGGCAGGGTTCTCAAATCGTCGGTATGGGAAAGGATTTTTACGACAATTTCGACGAAGCAAAATTTGCTTTCGGAACTGTCGATGAAGTTTTAAAATATCCTCTTAGTAACATTATTTTTAACGGTTCAATCGATGAACTCACCCTTACCGAAAACACCCAACCAGCCCTAATGGCAGTCTCCATAGCGATTCTCAAGGTTATTATAAAACAATCAGGCAAAAAAATAAACAAACTTTCATCATTTGTAGCAGGGCATTCACTCGGGGAATATAGTGCTCTCTGCGGAGCTCAAAGTTTATCGCTTGAGGATACAGCAAAATTACTACATATAAGAGGTACTTCTATGCAACAAGCATCTCCACAAGGAGAAGGGGCAATGGCTGCATGCATAGGAATAACCTTGAAAGAGTTAAAGGAATTATTAGATTTCTCTAGCGTTGGTGGAATATGTCAGATTGCCAATGATAATGTAGAAGGACAAATTGTTATAAGTGGCCATGACGAAAATATTAACTACATGCTATCCGTTTTGAAAGATTTAGGGTATAAAGCTATTAAACTTAAAGTGAGTGCGCCATTTCATTCTGCTCTAATGAAGCCAGCAGAAGCACCTATGTCATCTGCTCTAATACAGACAAATATTAAAATTCCGGCAGTTCCCGTAATAGCAAATGTAACAGCTAAACAAACAGTTTCTCCGGATGAAATTCGTTCTAATCTAGTGTCTCAAATTTGTGGTACTGTCCGGTGGCGGGAAACTATGGATGAATTACATCGCCTTGGAGTAAATGAGCTGGTAGAAATAGGCTCTGGTAAGGTATTAACAGGACTTGCTAAAAAAACACCTCATAACTTTAAAGTTACTAACATTTCAACAGTTGCTGAAATGGAGCAATTTGTAAGTGATATTTAAGTTTTGAATATCTTGGGTTTACTTAATAAGTTAATCAATTTTATTTTTCCTTTTAGATGTTCTGCCTGTAATGACCTTACCGATACCGGTGAAGGTATCTGCAGTTCTTGTTGGCCAAAATTTAACTTTATAAATAAACCTTACTGTTTTATTTGTTGCAAAAAATTCGAAGTGGATTTTAGTGAAGTTAATATTTGTGCTGCTTGCGTTATTGCTAAGCCCAAAATTGATATGATAAGAACTTTACTGGAGTTCTCGCCAGAAACTAAAAAATTAGTCCACAATTTTAAGTATCATGATAAAACAAGTTTAGCAAAATTATTTGCTAAGCTAATAAATAATCGATTTTTAGAAGATTTAAAAGATATTGATGTCATAGCCCCAGTACCGATGCATAAACTGAAACGTCTTTTTCGAGGGTATAATCCTCCTCAAATCCTCGCTTGGGAACTATCTAAGAAACTTGATAAGCCATTTATTCCAAATCTGTTAATTAAGAAAAAAATTACAAAAAATCAAGTAGGACTAACTAAAAAAGAAAGAACAAGAAACATTCTGGGTAGCTTTGAACTCAATAAAAACTTTAATGTTCAAGGCAAAGTTATTTTGCTGGTTGATGACGTAATAACTACAGGTGCAACAAGTGCTGAGTGTACTAAAATTTTAAAAAAAGGAAAAGCAGGGAGCGTAAAACTTGTAACAATTGCAAGGGTTTAGTTAGCTTATATATTAAACCTGGAATGTTTATAAAAAATTTGATAAATGTAAGCGATCTATTTGAAAATGATGATAGTCAAGTGGCTTATTCCAGCTACCTCCCCAAACGCTAAATCCATAGTAACGCCAGTTTAGGATAAACAACAATAGAAAAGGTTAGATATATTGGTTTTGCAGGATAGCAAGTGTTGAGTTATGATGTATTTTTTAACAAAAGATCGATAACTCAACATGAAAAAATGTATCACAACTGTGTATTATT
>CAIKLL010000187.1 GCA_903828265.1 uncultured Rickettsiales bacterium | reverse complement strand
TTTAAATACAGAAGGAAATAAACGTACCTTTGTAGAGATAAATAGTTCTACAGTTAAAGGGGTAAGCCAATTTTTCGAACAAATATATCTACCTTTTATACTAGATAAAGAAGTAACTATCTTTTTCGATGAAGCTCATGCGCTTCCCAAGGAAGTCGTAATGGTTTTTCTATCTATCTTTAATACGGAGTCTGGACATGAGAAGACTATTATCCACAAAGAAACTTCATATACTTTTGATTTTAAAAAACAATCGTTTCTTTTTGCTACTACTGAAAGCGATAAAATCTTCGCGCCATTTAAAGATCGCCTTATTACTGTAGACTTCGACAACTATAGTCAATCAGATTTGAGCCAAATCTTTTTAAATAATCTGCAAGATATAACGTTCGAAACTGACGCGCTAGATTATATTTCATCTACCTTTAGAGGTAATGCTCGAAATTGCGTACAACGAGTAAAAGATATTCAATTTTATAGTAAATCCAGGAATGTAATTAACTTTTCTATGGTAGAAGTAAAAGATTTGTGCGACACTTTAAGCATCTTGCCAGAAGGATGCAGCCAAATTGAATGGAGAATATTAAATATACTACGTAAAGAAGGACGGCAATCATTACAAGGATTGTCTGCGCGAACTGGGCTTAGTAGAAGTAGTATACAAAAAGACCATGAGAATTATCTATTGTCTAGGGGGTATATGGAAATAGATTGTCAGAGGCTTATTACGGCCAAAGGTTGTGCATTATTGAATAAATAAAAAAAGCCCCAAAGTTTGGGGCCGAGTTTAAAATAAATTGTCTAAATAATCAATTATATAAATCACTGTCATTACTTCTGTCATAATAATAGAATATAGTACCAGGAGATATATTTGTAATTGCTCCAGTAATTAACAATGGAGAATTATCTATATATAATGGGTTAGTAATAGATGTAGGAATATTAATTCCATTTGCTGTGAATCCGCTGATCGCCGCAGTAACTATTATATTTTTACCAGTGACTTTAGGAAGACTTGTCCCAGTATTAAAAGAAGAATAAATCATACAGTTTTTTACACTTTTTTTAGATTGAAAGAAGATATTTTTAAAAATTTGAAGGAATGGGAGAAAGATTTGTACGATTCCCTCTTGACAATCGACGATTTTGAGGTAAGCTGTGTACGTTCTAAGATCAACCATGTAACTTGCGAAACATATGAAGTGGAAATACATCGGCAACCGGACGGGAGACGCAACTAAAGGAGAACAGTATATCGTCGAAGCAGACGAGCTTACTGAAAACTATATGAAAGAAATGCCATATCCCCAGTTTGCGAAGGTATATGTAGTGCAGCCGCCGAGTCCGCGTAATAACTTTATGACCATGAGGATAGGTGATATTATCAAAATTTGTAATCCTTATTATGAGATGGCTACTTATTCTCATCCTGGTTTTGTTCCTGTTAAAGAGTAAATAAATATATATAGTAATATGCTTAATAAAGACCAAGCATTCCTCGTCAATGAGTTCATCCGTAAAAATGCAAATCGTAATTTATGGGAAGTGAGCGATAAATTGTATAGTCTATTATCTGAAATAAAGAAAGTAGAACATCAAGAAAAAAATGAAACAGAAATTGCCGCCGCATAATATGGTCGTCGTAGTTCAAGTAGGGCTTGATCTATACACTCTATCTTATGTAAAGTATACAGAGTCGGACATACATCAGTGCATTAAATACAATTTAAGTTCAGAAGACGTATCTCAATTTCTCGGTAATAATTAAATAAAATATATGAAAGCAATTAATTTGACAAAGAAGGTGAAGTTGACAAAGAAGGCGCAAGA
>CAIKLL010000186.1 GCA_903828265.1 uncultured Rickettsiales bacterium | reverse complement strand
AGAACATTCAAGGCACAGGTCGCCTGTTAATTTTCTTGTGCATGTCTTAGCTTGTCTTACTGGTTATGCTATTAAAAAATCCTCCTTAAAACTTGATGATTTAACCAATTCTTATCCCCTTTTATCCTAAACTGGCGTTAAGAAAGTTAGTGCTGATGTTTATATTATCTACTTTTGTACGAGATTTGCTTAATTAATTCTGAAAGTTTGTGGTAGTAGCTACTATTTTCTTTAATTCTTCTTCTTTCAGCTCTATTACTTCAGATTTGCCGGTAATTAATTGATATCGTTGTAAGTGTATTTGCTTTTTATCGAAATCAGATTCTATACCCAAATTAGATATATTTTTTGCTTTTGATAAAAGATTTCTATTAAACGAAGCGGCAAATTTGTCATAATTTCCAACTAAACTCGATATATTAGTCCCCAGTTTTGCTGAATATTCAGCTAAAGAAGAAATAGAATTGATAAGTTTTTTTACTTCTTCAATAATTTCTAAATTATTATGAAGCATTAAATTTTCTGTAATTTGGAATTTAGCAAATGATAACATGTTCATAAGACCGGCGGGACCTACTGGGAAGATATTTAAATTCCAGGCTTTACTTAAAAATTCACTATCTGCTTCGACTATTTTTTCGATTGCATGTTCACTAGGCAAAAACATAAGTGTTATAACATTTGCATATTTTCTTCTGCTTATTAGATTGGCATCTAGTTTTATGCCTTTCGCATAATCTTTACTGGCTAAGGATTTTAAGTGAAAATTCATCGTTTTCACTAATCGGTTCGTATCTTCTGATTCATCTATTAAAAACTTCGAAGCTTTGGCGTCAATAATCATAATATTATCAGAAGGAAGAAAAATTACAGCATCTGGTCTTAGTGTGCTGTTACTTTCTGTATTTAAATTATATTGCATGGAAAAATCCAAACCGTTTTTCAAACCAGAAGCTTTCAGTATATTTTCTAAAGTAATTTCTGCTAATTTACCGGCACCTGATGGCGAAAGTAGAGAATTCTTAATTAGATCGACGGTATCTTGGGATTTTTCAATATCACGCTTAAGAGAACCGACCATATTAACTATTCTTTCAAATTCGCTGTTAAACTTTTCAGAGGTTACCTTGATATTTTCCTCTGATAGTTTCCGATTGCCTTCAGTTTCTGTTTTATGGAGTTCTATAAGCTGTTTTGATAAATCATTTCCTAGTTCAAACAATGCAGCTTTTGTTAATTCTTGAGATTTTTTAGTAATATTTTCAAAATCACTGATTAACTTTTCCTGCTGTTGAACTTTAGCGGATATTTGCTCAATATGTTTAATATTTTGGATTTTTTCATTAATAGCCTCTTCGTACTTAATGGTTAAATCCTGCAGTGTTTTATTTTTCTCATCCAATAAAATTTCTAGCAATTTTGTTTTTGATTTATTAACTACATATTTATAAAGCAGAAAAATGCTTATTAAGATAAGTAAGGCTAAGATGAGAGGAATGATGGTCATAGTTTATTAATTTATATATAATGTATGATTTCGATAACTGTTATTATTACTTGTTCTTTAGAATAAAAATAAGACAGAATTACCAGCACTAGCTTTTTTATGCTACTGGTAGAATTGTTAGACATCAAGTCGGCACTTTTCATTTATTATAAACAATTTTTTAGAAAATAGTAGGTTATTGCAATAAATAATTTAATACTTACTCAGCTTTTGTTTTAAATAAAATAGGCTCTTGAGTAAAACTTTGCATTTTATATATATTGGATACTACTTGAATTATTCTTAAATATAATTTTAAAAGCCTTTACTCAGAAGAGATCGTTTATTTTTTGAAAATATGTTTTTCCAGTATCTCTTTGATTTTATAGACCGCTTTTAGTATAGATTAATTTGTTTATATTGAGCATTCTAAATATAATAATCCAGGAAAAATGATTACATATTAATCACTTATGATTTATTTAATTTACTGGGTTTGTTTTTCTACGGTGATATTCATCATTTGCAACTTAGATGCTTTGGTTTGGTCATAGCGATATCAATATATAAAGGTCAAAATAATTGGCTATATAAACAACATATTTATGCGTTTATTACATTAGTCTTAGCATCGATTTTTTCTGAACTATTTGATAGTTATTTCCCTATAATTGATAACCAAATGATGGAGTCCTTGGTTAAATTATCGTTTTCGGTGGGGATTTTTATAAATTTAATGGGTGAATTATATTATGCTGTAATTATGTTTGTATATTCTATTCTCTCTTTTAATAAAAATTGATTTTAATATATTCACCCGCATTAATTTTTAAGCTACTTAATATTACATAATATCACATTTACTAATATCGTGGTGTTCTCCTGCTAGTTTGTTTTATTTGTAGATTATGTTCTCGCAGTACTTACTTTATGATTGGTTAAAACTCATTCCCATAATATTGTAACCGCAGTCAACATATTGAATTTCTCCCGTTACCCCAGAACTAAGGTCACTGAGCATATAAAGCGCTGCTCCTGCGACATCCTGCTGGGTTGTGTTTCTTTTAAGAGGAGAAGTATCAGCGTGTATTTTCAACATTGTTTTGAAATCGCCAATAGCACTGGAAGCAAGAGTTTTAATAGGTCCTGCGGAAATAGCGTTTACGCGGATATTATTTGATCCCATATCATTGGCTAGATATTTTACACTTGTCTCTAGTGCTGCTTTTGCAACTCCCATAACATTATAGTACGGTATGACTTTTTCTGCACCGTAGTAACTAAGGGTAATAATACTACCCCCGTTCGTCATAAGAGGTTCTACTCTTTTAGCAAGGGCGGTTAAAGAATAGCAAGAAATGTTCATTGCGTTTAAGAAATTGGCTAAAGAAGTGTCAATATACCTGCCTCGCAATTCTTCCTTATCGGAAAACGCAATAGCATGCACCAGAAAATCAACTTTCCCCCATTTATCCTCAACCGATTTAAATAGGCTATCCATGGATTTCTCATTTGTTACATCACATTCTAAAATGAATTTACAATCTATTTCTTCTGCAAGCGATACAACCCTTTTCTGAAAAATTTCACTCGGGTAAGTAAGAGCAATTTCTGCACCATGAGCTTTGGCAAGTTGTGCTATTGCCCAGGATATTGATAGATTATTAGCCACACCTGTAATTATTCCTTTTTTACCTTTTAATAATTCAGTTTGAACTTCTTTCATTTAGAACCTCTTTTTTTATTTTCAAAACAGCAATAAATGCTATTTTATATACTCAAATGAATAAATCTACAAATTCTTTAATGATATTATCAAATAAGCTGTTTTCTTTATTTGCTGGAATAATTTGCGGATTGTGTTTTGCTCCGGTGTTTTTTTTACCGGGAATATTTTGTATATCATTACTAATCGCTCAAATTAAAATTTCACAAACCAGATTTGAAGCTATAAAATTTGCCTATATATTTGGTTTTGGGTTTTATTTATCCAGCTTATATTGGATAAGCTTTGCCCTTAGCGTTTACATAGATCAATTTTGGTGGGCAATCCCTTTTGCTTTATTTGGTCTTCCTGCTTTTATGGCAATCTTTACTTCTATAATTGCCTTAATTTCTTGGCAATTGCGAGAGAGTAAAATTTATCATTTCTTTTTTTGCTGTATTTGGGTTTTTATAGAATGGGTCATTTCTTGGATATTTACAGGATTACCTTGGGCGCTAATTGGTTATGCTTTCTCCAAGTGGCTAATACTAATACAATTCGCAAGTATTTTTGGAGTATTCGGCCTCAGTTTTGTTGTAGTTTATATAGTTTCAAGTCCGTATAATTTTCTTTTTACTAAGCCTAATATTGAAAAAATGGGTTTTTACCCGAGAATAATAACTTCTGTAATTGTATTAGTGTTTATTGTAATTTATGGTTATTTAAGATTAGAAGCTAATCCTACAGAATATACTAATATATCAGCAAGGCTTGTGCAGCCTTCAATTCCTCAGACTGCAAAATGGGAAGCAGAAGAGTTTTGGCGGAATTTGGATATGCATGTTGAACTTTCAAAGAAAGAAGGTAATCCAAATCTAATAATTTGGTCAGAAGCGGCTTTAACGGTACCTTATCACATTAAACCGGTAATGCAGGCAATTTTATCTGTTTTTACAAATGATGAACAAATCCTGTTAACCGGGGGTGTAAGCGATAATAACAAAGTAGACGATGATCTGGAATTATACTCTTCCTTAATCGGTATAGATAGGCATTCGACCAAGATATTTGAATATCATAAAGCTCATTTAGTTCCTTTTGGAGAATATATACCATTTAAAAATATTTTACCTTTAAAAAAAATTACTCCCGGTTTAATGGACTATACTCAAGGTAGAAGAAAATCTGTAATTATAAAAAAATTTGACCTTGCTATTTGGCCCTTAATATGTTATGAGGCAATTTTTCCTCAGGAAGTTAGAGTATCTAATCGGATTGTTGACCTACTTGTTAACGTTACAAACGATACGTGGTATGGTAATTCTTCTGGCCCTTATCAACACCTTGAAATCAGCCGAATGCGTGCTATTGAAAACGGTTTGCCCATGCTTCGCGTGGCAAATAATGGTATAAGTGCATTTATTGATCCAGTAGGTAGAATTTTATCAAAAACGGAATTAAATCAGGTAACGGTATTAGATAATTACGTGCCAAAAAAATTGTCTGAGGAGACGTTTTTTTCAAAATATAACCCTTCTATACTGGTATTACAGATGCTGGGCGTGTTAATATTGCAATTATTTATTAAATTCTGCATTTATTTCTTTACTAAAAATCACTAAACCAATTGCTGAGAATTATTGAAGATGATTAACTTAATTCATAGTTATTTTTTCTTAATGCGTCAAAGCGTTTGGCGTAATAATTTGTTTTAATTTTTAAGGTATTTATCAAAAAATGTCAGACAATAATAGTAATTACAAAAAAGAAAGTAAGGGAAGAGCAGATGACATAGACCGTTTGGTCAGTAAGCGTTTGAAAACAAGAAGAATAATGCTTGGTCTCAGCCAACAGGATTTGGGAGCTGCTGTTGATGTTAGTATTCAACAAGTGCAGAAATACGAAAAAGCTTCAAATCGTATTTCTAGCGGTAAATTATTTACCTTTGCTAAATTCTTAAAAGTACCTGTAAGTTACTTCTTTGAACAAAATGATACTAATAACGTAGTCAGTAATGTTTTTGCAGAAGATTCTGAAAAATATACTGTTGATGATAAGGACCCTATCTCGGAAAAAGAAATTATCACCTTAATTAAAGCTTTTAGTGAGATTAAAAATTCTCAGAGTAGAAAGAAAATAACTGAGCTTGTAAGAACAATGAGTTGATAATTGTATTAACGGGTTTAAATTATTTATGTTGCAATTAGGGTGGGGGTCAATTATATTGCTTCTTCTACAGTTTCATTGACGGAATTTGTTGGTTGATTTATAAAATGTTTTTTGCTATAAAGCCCTGTGAGCCTAGTAATTGCGGTCGTGGCGAAATGGTAGACGCGCAGCGTTGAGGTCGCTGTTCTGATAAGGAGTGGAAGTTCAAATCTTCTCGACCGCACCACTTTTGTTCACATAAACTTTATAAGCTTTTGCTACGATAAATACAGTAGAAATCATTAGGTAAATAACTATTTACCTAGAGGTAGCAATTCTAACAAATATTTTTGTGCTAGTATTAAAAGCAGCTTTTGTTAAGAAAAAGCTGCTTCCTTCTTAAATAAGGATTCGTGCTACTCTTTATTTATTTCATGAATTACTGCTTCTTCAGCAGGAGTAAGCTTGTCTTTTGATGGTTTTTGTATGGCTGTTTTTACAGTTTTTGAGGAATTAAAATGTGGCGGTATTTCAAGGGGCTTCGCTTTTGTTACCTGAAGTTCATCCGGGATATTTTCGGTTAAACCGAGAGTTTTTTTTGCGTTTTTACAAGAAGATAACAGAAAAATTGCCGTTACCACACATGATATTTGTTTCATACTATTATTTATTTAGTTAATCGATAGGTTAAATTTTTACGTTTACAAATTTTTCACATCATAATAATGATTATGTTTTTGATCAAGCGGTTTTTTAATTAAAAAAACCATAAAGGTTATAAAGATTACTATAGGTATCTACTAGCCCAAGCCGTTAGAACACTAGCTACATACTTACTATCTGCAGGAGAGCCGAGAAGTAAATGGTCTGCTTTATCTAGTGATACAAAGCTTTTTGGGTGCTTTGCATATTCATAAATTTTTTGAGCATTTTCGATTCCTACTAACGCCAGTTTAGGATAAACAACAATAGAAAAGGTTAGATATATTGGTTTTGCAGGATAGCAAGTGTTGAGTTATGATGTATTTTTTAACAAAAGATCGATAACTCAACATGAAAAAATGTATCACAACTGTGTATTATT
>CAIKLL010000185.1 GCA_903828265.1 uncultured Rickettsiales bacterium | reverse complement strand
GGTTGGTTTGGAGTAAGCGATATATGTTCTCTCTATCGTAGAGAGTAATTCTGTGGTATTTTGTCATTAGCAACACTGGCTTTGTATTTTTGAATGAATTCAAATATACAGTGTTGCGCTAGATTATTAAACTGGCCAGCTCTTCTACTATTACGGCTACATGTACTAACGGCACTACTTACACAATTGGCCTAGATGCTGGCACATTTTCTGGTGCTACTACTACTACCCTTAGGATGACGGGTCCTTCGGCTTCTGGACTTAGCTATTCATTATTTTCTGATTCCGGCAGAACTACTAATTGGGGTAATGCTACGGGTAGCTGGGTGTCAGGTACGGGAACTGGGGCTGCTCAGGTCTTAACTGTATATGGAAGAATCCCTGCTAATCAAACTGCATTGATTGGTAATTACACCGATACAGTAACAGTAACTGTAACATTTTAAATAATTAAATTGTGAGAAGATAATATGAAAAAAAGTTTTTATACTAAGCTAAGTTTATTAATTCTTTGTATTTTACCAACTTTTGCTTATGGATCTTTTACTATTACCCCGGTAAAATTAAAGATCAATAAAGACGAGAAGATTGCTGCTTTAACACTTAAGAACGATAGTAATGAAGTGAAACATTTCCAATTAATTGTCTATAAAGTGGAAAATGTCCAAGGCAAAGAAGTTTTAAAGGAAACAAAAGATTTAACAGTTACTCCTGTGATGTTTAAGATAGCACCTGGTAAAAGCCAATTGGTTAGAATTGCTATTAAAAATAAAATGTATAGCGTAATGGAAGACGGTTATAGGGTTTCTATAAAAGAACTACCGAAGAAAATAAACGCAGAAGGTGCTCGTGTTCAACTAGTTACGGAGTTTAAAGTTCCAGTTTCTATAGAAGCGGACCATAAGAAAGAAATGGAAGCTCAAAAGTAGGAAGCGAAAACTTTTTAATGAGAACCTATCTAATAAAATTTAAAATCATTTAAGTTTTATTAGATAGGCCTGTTTGTCGGGTATTAGTTAATTTAATTAAAATTTAAATATTGCTAGTTTTAAACCTACAGTAAAGATTTAAAATACGTAAATTAGTTTTTTAAAAAGTAGAAATATTTTATACAGAACGTTAGATATCTTAGCTCCTATCTATTAATCTATTTAATCAATAGCTGTAAATACAATACTCCGGTAGGGAAATCTGATGCGAAAACCATCTCTAGCAATCGAAACAAGGTTTTTGGGTAAGGTTTTTGGCATATTAGTGGTATTAGATATTGTATTTTCAGCAAATAGTCTAGCAGACCCTTCTTTAGAAAAACGAATTGAAAGCACTATGAGCGATTTTAAGGTATCGGATGCTCAATATCAAAAACTATTAGGATCAGAAAATACATCGCAGAAGAAAGTTACTGAAGTAATTCAAGATCTAATAACGCCAGTTTAGGATAAACAACAATAGAAAAGGTTAGATATATTGGTTTTGCAGGATAGCAAGTGTTGAGTTATGATGTATTTTTTAACAAAAGATCGATAACTCAACATGAAAAAATGTATCACAACTGTGTATTAT
>CAIKLL010000184.1 GCA_903828265.1 uncultured Rickettsiales bacterium | reverse complement strand
ATAATACACAGTTGTGATACATTTTTTCATGTTGAGTTATCGATCTTTTGTTAAAAAATACATCATAACTCAACACTTGCTATCCTGCAAAACCAATATATCTAACCTTTTCTATTGTTGTTTATCCTAAACTGGCGTTTTTATTGATGCTACACCAATGGCGGTATGTGATAATTTACGAGAAAAAAGACATAAGGTTTTTAAGGGATTAGCTAAAAAAGGTAAGACCTCTACAGGTTGGTTCTTTGGGTTCAAACTTCATTTGATCTTTAATACTTATGGTGAAATAGTAAGAATGCAAATTACTGGCGGTAACATTGATGATCGCTCACCCGTTATGAGTTTGGTAAAAGATATATCTGCTAAACTTATTGGCGATAAAGGTTATATCTCTAAAAAATTATCAGCTGAATTATTTAACCAAAACGTTACCTTAATTACCAAAATTAAGAAAAAAATGAAAAATTGTTTAATGGATATGACCGACAAAATGATGCTAATCAAAAGATCTTTTATTGAAACTATATTTTCGTCCATTAAGCTCTTAGATACGCTAATACATCATAGACATAGGTCGCCAGTTAATGCCTTCACTCACTTGTTTGCAGGACTTATTAGCTATCAAATCCGTGATGATAAACCTTCATTACACCAGTTGCTAAAATAAAATCCTTAAACACAGTTGGGGTTAAATTAGTATTTACCCACATTGTGAATTTCCCTAGCTCACACTTATAGCCTTTGCTCTCGATCATTATTATGCTAAATAACGTCAAACATTATCTTTATATATCAAGATTTACTACGTTCAAAGCATTTGCATTAATAAACTCCTTCCTTGGTTCAACAACACTGCCCATTAAAGTGGAAATTATCTCCTCCGCCCCGTCAATATCGCTAACTTTCACTTGCAGTAAAGTCCTTTTTGAATGATCCAGGGTAGTTTCCCATAACTGTTCTGCATTCATTTCTCCAAGACCTTTAAATCTTTGGATCCCAAGACCTTTCTTACCATTTTCTATTATAATCTCAAGCATTTTACTTGGTAAGGAAATTTTATACTCCGTTGACTTAACGATTAATGTACAATGTCCATTAAAATAATTAGATAATGATTGCCCAATCCTAGAAAGATTTATAAATTCCGGAGCTTCAAGCTGTTGCTTATAAAGTATTTTAGTATTTTTAACCCCCCGTACAAACCTAAAAAATTCTATGGATTCGCTAAAAATATTTACCTGCCAATCTGTTTTATCCGGTTCGGAAGCACCGGGATTTAATACAGAAATCGCCTTCATGATTTCATTTTCTTTAAGGTTATTGAAAGATTCCACTTGAAGCAAATTATTTACGGCTAGACATTCAGCAATATTATGATCAAATTTTTTCGAAACATGGCTTAATGTGGTTACAAATAAAGCTGTTTGATTGATTATATTAATTAAATTTTCACCGGTTATTTCCTTACCATTTTCAATCGATAAATAGGTATCATTAACGGTACAATTTATCAAATACTCCTGAAGAGCCTGCTCATTTTTTAAATAGGTTTCATTTGATCCTTTCTTTACCTTATAAAGAGGCGGCTGAGCAATATATAAATAACCTCTTTCTATTATCGGGCGCATATGTCTATAGAAAAAAGTAAGTAATAAGGTTCTAATATGAGAGCCGTCAACATCAGCATCAGTCATAATAACAATTTTATGATAACGTAGTTTTTCTATATCAAAATCCTGAGTGCCAATGCCTGCACCAAGCGCAGTAATTAAGGTTCCGACTTGATCAGAGCCAAGCATTTTATCAAATCTAGCTCTCTCAACATTTAGTATTTTACCGCGTAGAGGTAATATAGCTTGGGTTTTTCGATCTCTTCCTTGTTTTGCAGTACCGCCAGCAGAATCTCCCTCAACTATAAATATTTCAGACTTAGCGGGGTCTTTTTCTTGACAATCAGCCAACTTTCCGGGCAGATTAGACACTTCAAGGGCTGATTTCCTTCTAGTTAATTCCCTTGCCTTTTTTGCTGCTTCTCTTGCGGTTGCCGCTTCCACTATCTTGTTGATGATCAGTTTTGCTTCAACCGGATGTTCCTCAAACCACTCTAGTAATTTGCTATATATTGCGTTTTCGACAACTGGTCTAACCTCTGAAGAAACCAATTTATCTTTTGTTTGGGAAGAAAATTTAGGGTCAGGAATTTTAACAGATAGCACACAAGAAAGACCTTCTCTTGCATCATCTCCGGTAAAATTGACTTTAGTTTTTTTCGCAATGCCACTTTGCTCGAGATAACTATTTATCATCCTTGTTAAAGCTGCTTTAAAAGCAATTAAATGTGTCCCACCGTCGCGCTGGCGTATATTGTTAGTAAAGCACAAGATATTCTCATGATAAGAATCATTCCACTGCATTGCACATTCAAAACTTATACCTTTTTCCTCATTATGGGTAATTAGAGAGATAGCAGGATGAAGAGTTACTTTACTTCTATCAATATATTTGACATATGCTTCTATCCCTCCGGTAAAATAGAACTCCAGTTCTTTTTTTTCATCATACCTATTGTCAATCAGGATTATTCTGACACTTGAATTCAAAAAAGCCAGTTCTTTCAGCCTGTGCTCTAAGGTAGAAAAATTAAATTCAATATTAGTAAAGATACTAATAGAGGGCATAAAAGTAACTTCTGTACCTTTTTTTCCTCTTGCATCTCCTACCACTGCTAGCGGGTTTTCAGACTCTCCGTTTACAAATCTAATAAAATGTTCTTTCTGGTTACGCCAGATACGAAGTTCTAACCAGTCAGACAAGGCATTAACTACCGAAATACCTACTCCGTGTAATCCCCCAGAAACCTTATATGAATTTTGATCAAATTTCCCTCCCGCATGAAGTTGAGTCATTATAACTTCCGCAGCAGAAATACCCTCCCCTTCATGAATATCAACTGGTATACCGCGGCCATTATCCCGGACAGTTACCGAACCGTTCTTGTTAAGTATTACTTCCACCCGATCACAATAACCGGCTAAGGCTTCATCGATAGCATTATCCACTGCTTCATATACCATGTGGTGCAATCCCGATCCGTCGTCAGTATCACCTATATACATTCCCGGTCTTTTCCTTACTGCTTCTAAGCCTTTTAGTACCTTAATTGAATCGGCGGCATACTCTTGGTAAAGGTGTGTTCCGGTTTCTTCAATATTGACTTTTTGTTCCGAGTTCGACATAGCTATCTTTAAAATGTTGGAAAATAAACACTTCAAGTACAAAATATTCTTTCTTAAACAGTGCCTTCGGATAATATAACATTGTGTTCTATTTTAAAAGTAAAACTTAAACAATAATTATCATATAGGTATAAAGGCCATGCAATTACCAATTTTTAAGCATATTTCTCAGGCACTGAGCGATTACGATTTATTTTTATTTGATCTATGGGGGTAGTTGTTGAAAATGAGAAATTATATCCCGGTGTTGTAGAATCCATAAACAGTATTTTAGCGCAGAAACAGGGTCTTTTTGTATCAAATGTACCGCGCCCTGCCTTCGTTATGCAAGAAAAGTTAGCAAAATGGGGTTTAAATGCTACTGAAGAAATGATCATAACTTCTGGCGATATTACTAGGGAATTAATTACAGAAGAAGCAATTAAACTTGGTAAAGATAAGCTGACAATATACCATCTCGGGAGTGATAAAAACGATGATATATTACGTAAACTAAACCATACTATTACTGAGGACTATACAAAAGCAGATGTTTTGCTTTTAACTTTATACCGTGATGAAAATCAGAATATTAGAGAATTCGATAATTTATTAAAGAATGTTGCTAAACAACCTAACCTGCTTAAAATATGTGCTAATCCCGATATTTCAATTCCTAAAGGCGATATAATCAGATACTGCGCCGGATATTTTGCCCGGATTATAGAAGAACACGGAGGCACGGTTGTATATACCGGTAAACCTAAAGAGGTTATATATCAGCATATTTTTAAGCGATCAGCGGTAGTTCCGAAAAACAGAATTCTAATGATAGGCGACACCTTTGAAACTGATATTCTTGGTGCTCAGAAGATAGGAATAGATTCTGCTTTGGTTCTTACTGGTAATGCGCATAAATATCACTCAATCTATGGATCTCTTGAGGATAAAATTTCTGTTCTTGGAAAAAAAGCCAAAGAACTAAAAATATTTCCTACATTTATCACTGAGTTGTCTTAATTTAAGTTCTATATGCAAGAACAAGAACTTATCTTAAAAACAGAGGAAGAAACCAAGAAGCTGGCCATAAAACTAGCTACACAAATAAAGAAAGGTTCGATTATAGCTATTAGCGGCAGTCTTGGCACCGGAAAAACTTTTCTATGCCGTCATATAATTAAGTATTTATCTGGGGAAGATGTTAAAGTGGTTAGTCCAACTTTTAATCTATTACAAATTTACCCAACTAAAAATTTTGAAATTTTCCATTTTGACTTATATAGGTTAGAAAATTTAGAAGAAATATATGAACTAGGTATAGAAGAAGCATTTTCTGGTAATCATGTATGCTTAATTGAATGGCCAGAAATTATTAGCAACATTTTACCTAAAAATACGATTTCAATAAAAATATCTCTAAATAGTGATAATACTCGCTTAGTTTCTATCTATAAAATTTAAATAAACATTATTTTATAGCTTTATTTTCTCCATCTATTATGAAACCAGAACCACTGCGAAGGATTTTCTTTAATCCATTTTTCCAGTGTTTGATTAATAAGCAGCATGATATTATACTCATCACTTTCTTTATTGCTAGTAGGCGGATATTTTATCTCTGGATGAAGGATAGCTTTAAAATTGCTACCCTTAGTGCGGATTAATTGACACGGTATAATAGGATAATTATATTGCAAACTCAGCTTAGCAATAGCATTTGCCGTCATGGCGGGTATCCCAAAAAAAGGTACTTCAATACCATCATTCATTTTCTGATCAACAAGCATAGCAATCGAATAGCCATTTTTGATTGCCCGAACCAGTCCCTTAGCTCCACTTGGTCCCTTAGCTATCATAAGTACATTTGGATTTTTGCTCCGAGTTTGAAGAATTTCCCTGTCAACATAAGGATTATTTGCTTTTCGGTAAATAATAGCAAATTTAGGATAAATATCTGTGATATGTCGTATGACGAAATCCCAATTAGCCTGATGAGCTAAAAAAAGTAAAAATGGTTTTTTATTTTTCTGGTAATCTTTCACATTTTCTATACCCTCCATAGTAAACATGGAGTTCATTTGTTGGTCAGATAATTCGTTAATAAAAGGAAATTCGCCAATATATTTGCCAAAATTATCCCATATTTGAGAAATAATTTTTTGGTTATCAAATTTCTCTCCAAATACCTTATTTAAGTTTCGTTCTGCTATTTTAGTTACTCCTGTATATGGACCTAAGAACCTGGCTACGTAACCGCAAAAAGCTACCGAATTCTTAAACCCTATTATTTTCATGGTTCCTATAAACAATTTAAAAAAAATATATTCAATAAAATGTTTAATTTTCTTGGAATAATTTTTCATATATTAAATCTATGGATTTCTGCTCATTTTCAAATTCAAGGCCGACACGAGCACATATTATTAGCTCTTTATAGTTAGTCGTTAACTTAACGTAATCTTTTTCTGTGGTAATTAAAGAAGCCTTATTTAACCTCGCTAGCTCTAATAACTTTTTTATCTCATCTTCAGAATAATGATGATGATCTCCAAATGAGACATATTGTTTAACTTTCAAGTTATTTTCCAATAATAGTGAATAAAATTTTTCCGGATTACCAATACCAGCAAAAGCAATATATTCCATATTTTTATCTAAACTTTCTTTTAATTTAATAGTAGGGGTAAAATACGGTTTTTGAGTTAAAGTAATACTATTAATTAAGTTAATATCTTTAGATTGATTATTACCAATCATAAAAATTAAATCAGATTTTGCTAAACCGGATTTTAGACTTTCTCTTAACGGTCCAGCAGGAAAAATTCTGTTATTTCCTATACCCTTTAACAAGTCAATTGCTAGTATTTGTAAATTTTTTTGTAACACTGGATTTTGCATACCATCATCTAGTATCACTATTTCAGGGTTTATTCGTTGAATTAGCGGTAGTGCATAATTGAATTTTTTTGCAGCTATTACCGGGCCATATTTCCGAAGCATTACCGATTCATCTCCTACTTCCTTAGCAGTATCGGTTTTTTCAACTAATTTTGCTTTCATAAGATCTGATTTATAAGCTTTAGTAACGATCACAAACGAAATTTTTTTTTGAGTAAGTTTTTGCGCTAGCCATGCCACAATTTGAGTTTTACCGCTTCCCCCTAATGTTATATTACCTACACAAATTATTTTTTGAGGCAATATAATCTTCTTCGTCGTCTGGGTTCTTATAAAACCGAGTAAGGTATATATATATGAAAAAGGTACCATTATAGAGGAAAGCCATCCTTTTTTAGACCAAAAATTAGGATATTTTAAATTAATCATTAAAAAAAATGTCTATCTGTTGAAGATAATTAGTTAAAATTTTTTGTTTAGATTCAACGTATTTTTTGGCATTAGCGGAATATTTTTGACAGACTTTCTGGTTTTTATCTGCCAGAAAAAATAGGATCTGGTTTTTTAATTCTTCCGCACTATTAACCTGGATGCACGCTTTACTTTCGAGCATTTCATCAGTAATATCTCGAAAATTACTCATATTCGGGCCTACAATAATAACGTTACCAAAACGCGCAGGCTCAAGCAGATTATGACCTGCTATCCGACTTTTCATTTTAAAAGAACCGCCAATAAAAGTAATATCAGCAAGACTATAAAATAATCCTAATTCGCCAAAACTGTTAACAATATAAAGATCATTCTTTAAAATATTATTTCTGGTTTTATCTGATAGTAAAGTGTACCTTAGTCCTAGCTTATTACATATTGCTCCAACCTCACTAGCTCTTTCTGGATGCCTTAAAACAATAATCGGAAAAAAATTGTCTATTTTTTCTTTTTTAAACTGACAAATTACATCTAATAGCACTGACTCATCTTCTTCATGAGTACTAGCTGCAACAAAAATTTTTCTACCTTTAAATAGTGTTTGTAGAGAAGTTAGTTCTTTTTTATCCACTTCTAGTTCTTTGTTGGTAAATTTTATATTGCCTAAATTCTCGGCTTTAACACAACCAAGTAACTGGTATTTTTCTAAATCTGTCGTGCTTTGAACTCCGATGTATGAAAATGAGTCGGTTAACATTTTGAATATTTTAGGAAATTTTTGCCAACTTCGAAAAGATTTATCAGATAATCTACCATTTAAAAGTATTAGTTTACATTTTTTAGCTCCAAAAGTAACTAATACTGGCCAAATATCAAATTCAACAAATATCCCCAGAGTCGGTTGCCAATATTTATAAAACCTTCTTATAGTAAAAATATTATCAAGCGGCGTAAATTCATGGTACACTCCTATAGGTAACCATTGATTTATAAGATTTGCAGATGATAATGTACCGGTTGTAATTAAAAAATCCGCATTTCCGTACTTATTTCTTAGCTGATTTACAAGATTAATTGCAATTATAGATTCCCCAACACTGGCAGCATGAACCCAGATTAATTTCTCTTTTTTCCTTTTTTGGTTATAAATGGCAAATCTACTCTTTAAGGAATTAATATTTTCCTTTCCCTTTATTGTCCTTGCCAGAAGTATTATAATATAAAAAGGAAAAAAAATAACAGCCAGTAAATGGTATAGCAAAATAACACTCATTTTGTTTCTTACTAAAATCTTGCGATTGCCCTCTTATTAGATTTAATATTACCTTTTTTAGGATTAATTAATTTAAAAGCAATAAGATTTTATTTTAAATTATAGAATCGGTATTACTCATTAGCATTATTTTGCGATTTACTGGAAGTATTTAAAAAACTACGCATTTTTTTTGACCTTGTAGGGTGTTTTAGTTTACGCAGTGCTTTTGCTTCTATCTGTCTTATTCTTTCTCTAGTTACGTGAAACTGCTGTCCTACTTCTTCCAAAGTGTGGTCGGTATTCATACCAATACCAAACCTCATTCGCAGAACTCTCTCCTCACGTGGTGTAAGGCTGGATAGAATTCTGGTAGTAGTTTCCCGTAAGTTTGACTGAATCGCAGCATCGATAGGTAGAATAGCATTTTTATCTTCAATAAAGTCGCCAAGATAACTCGCATCTTCATCCCCAACGGGATTTTCAAGGCTTACAGGCTCTTTTGCAATTTTCATTACCTTTCTTACTTTATCAACAGGCATCGCAAGGCGATTAGCAATTTCGGCTGGCGTCGGTTCATATCCTAGTTCACTTAGCATTTGCCTGGAGGTACGAATAATTTTATTAATTGTTTCGATCATATGAACGGGAATACGAATTGTACGCGCCTGATCAGCAATAGATCTGGTAATAGCCTGCCTTATCCACCAAGTTGCATAAGTAGAAAACTTAAAGCCCCTGCTATACTCAAATTTATCTACCGCTTTCATTAAACCAATATTTCCCTCTTGGATAAGATCTAAAAATTGTAGTCCTCGGTTTGCATATTTTTTTGCAATTGAAATTACCAGCCTTAAATTTGCTTCGATCATTTCTTTTTTAGCTCTACTGGATTGCCTTTCACCTTTCTGGATTGCATTAACTATCCGTTTAAATTCAAAAATTGGCAAACCAATTACCTCTTCTTCTTTTTTAAATTCAGAGATTGTGTTATCAACCGCTGCAACCTCTTCTTGAATAAATTTTTTCCAACCAATTTCTTTCTTCTTTTGAATCTTTTCCTTCCAAGTGCTATCAATCACTGATCCTATATATTCTTTTAAGAAACTTTGGCGTTTAACACCATGTTTTTCAGCTAATCTTAGTAATTCTGTTTCTTTTGCTACCAACTTTTTATTTGTTTCATATATATCTGTTAGAACTTCTTCAATACGTTTAGCACTAAAATGTATAGAAGAAACTTCTTCAGTCAGTTCCATTAGCGCATTTTTGTACTTTTTGTTAGAAGCAAGAGAAGAGGTTTGTTTTTTAATTACATAATGATTTTTTGTTTCAGAAAGTAATTTCTCACAAATTTTTGCTATCCGTTCCATCTTATCTAACATATTCGGTAACAGCTCAGCTTCCATAGCAGAAATAGAAAGGGAAGATGCTTCTTCTGAATCATTCTCATTATCAATATCGGAATCAGAATCACTATCATTTAAGTATTCATCATTTTCCTCATTTTTATTATCACTAGTATTAACAATTGCAGTATCATCCTCTATATTGGCTTCCAAATCGATTAAATCACGCAAAGCAATTTGCTCATTGACCAGATCCTCATACAATTTGATAAATTTCTTCAAAGCCATCGGACTTTCGCAAAGAGAGTGAAGCATTAATTTTTTCCCCTCGTCAATGCGTTTTGCAATCTCTATTTCATTCTCGCGCGAAAGAAGTTCTACTCCTCCCATATCACGAAGATAAAGCCTAACGGTATCATCGGTAGAACCAAGACTTTCTGAATTAGAATCATCCTCATCTTCTTCACTATCAATAGCTGAACTAGAAATATTAAGCTCTTCGCTAACATTAATATCAAGCTTTATATCATCATTATTATCATCATCAATAATGTCGATACCCGCTTCTGAAAATTTTGATATAGCATTTTCTAAATCATCAACAGAAAGTTTCTTACTAGTTGCAATAGATTTGTTAATTTGGTTATAGGTCACAAAACCTTTCTTTTTACTTTCAAACACTAGGTTATCGACTTTTTTAAAATCATTTTCCTTGAGTTTTTCACCTGAATTTACCTTATCTTTATACATATTTTTATTATGATAATAATTAGAAACTTACCTTAGTTTATAAAAAATTCACTTAGCTTACTTAGTTGGTCATGAGTTTTTTGAATTTCTTTTAAATAAGAAGACGCCTTAAGCCTAACCTCTTCTTTATTACTATTTATTATATTAATATATTCTTGTTTTAACGATAATAAATAGTATTTTTTAGTTAAAAAATCAAAAATTAGCTCGCAATTTGCTTTATTTTTTTCAATAAAAATTGAGTCTAGAAAAATTTTCTTGGGATCAGATAGTACTAAAAAAATGCTATAAAATCCAGTTTTTTCTGCAAGTACCTTGGTCTTATTCTCATTAATATCGTCATACTTGTCTATTTGGCTAATATACCAT
Organism: uncultured Rickettsiales bacterium; assembly: GCA_903828265.1. Taxonomy (GTDB): domain Bacteria; phylum Pseudomonadota; class Alphaproteobacteria; order Rickettsiales; family Rickettsiaceae; genus Megaera. The sequence goes on along the minus strand of CAIKLL010000184.1, from coordinate 11,565 downwards.
TCCTTGAATTCATTCAGATCAGGACATAACAGAGTCAAATCCGAGACAAATTCTTTAATTCTAGCAATTTTTAGGAGGTTAGGGAACTTTATAATAAAACTACATAAAGATAATTCGATTATCTCTATTTCGGTATATTCTTTCTCACCGTTATTTCTAATATAAGTTTTATTGTTTTTCTTTAATTCCTTGCTCACTCCTTTTTTGCTATAAAGGTTTTGCCACAACTGATCCTTGAAATAGCGACGAAAATTAGCCAAAAGGACTTTATCTTTGATCTGCAAGCATACAGCTTCTAATTGGTTTTCTAAAACAGCCCTAGATTCTGCTGAAGAAAAATTCTTCCCTTTATATTCGTTTAACCAAATAGCTTCTGATAAATTAATTCTTTCTACAAGTAATCTATTAAAAAATTCGCTACCTTCAGATTTAATGACTTCATCCGGATCCTTAGAGCCCGGCAGCATGATAAAAGAAATCTTTTTATCATGAGCGACCATCGGAAGCGCTATATCAATTACCCTGCAGCTTGCTCGTTGTCCTGCACTATCCCCATCAAGGCAAATTATAATTTCCTCTCCAGAGCGCCACAATTTTTGCAGATGTTTTTCTGTTACAGATGTACCAAGGCTTGCAACAGCTTCATTTATACCTACTTTGTGTAAGGCAATTACATCCATATAGCCTTCTACTACAATTGAGTAATTTTTTTTATAAGCAGCACTAATAGCAATATTTTCTCCATACATTGTGTCACTTTTTTTAAATACTAAAGTTTCCGGAGAATTAATGTATTTGGGCATGCTATCTCCAAGAGCTCTCCCACCGAATCCTACAATTCTATTATAAGTATTTCTGATAGGAAAAATTATTCTATTATTGAATATCTCATAAATTTTACCATCTTCTTTCTTGCCCACTAAGCCTGAATTTAATAAAATTTTCAAGGGAATAGATTTTGCTTCAAAATGTTTAATTAAAAGTCCTTTTCCCGGTGCATAACCTATAGAAAATTGGTCGGTGATGTTTTTATCGATACCACGGGCTAGTAAATATTCCTCGACTTCGGCATTAATTTGGTCGGTAAAGTAAGCTGAAGCTAATTCTAGGACATTATATATTTGTTCTGCTTCATCATACTCTTCTTTTTGAGCAGCAGTCATTTTAGGTAGGTCGATAGAATTTTCTTGCGCTATTTTTATTGCAGCTTCTTTATAGATAAGCCCTGTAGTTTCAGCCACAAATTTTATAATGTCCCCGTGTGCGCCACAACCAAAACAGTGATAGAATCTTTTTGCATCATTAACAGTAAAAGAAGGAGTTTTTTCAGAATGAAATGGGCATATTCCTAAATACTCATTCCCTTTTCTAGTTAAAGAAACCTTTTGCTTTACTATATCAGAAGCTCTAAGTTGGCTTCTTAAATAATTGTAAAATTCTACCGGTATAATCATAAATTTAAAAGATTAAACCTAAAATTACTGTTGTTAAACAATAACAAAGAGGAATAAATAAATTGTCGTTAATTTTTATTTGATCCGCATAAAATTCAGCTAAGGTAGCTGCAAGGGAACTCAAAATTATGATGATAAAATTTGTAGAGTGACTTATAAAAAAATAAATTATTATACTAATAAAAATACTGGAAATAAAAAATGCACCTGCTCCTACTAAAGATTTGCCGTTTTGTAGCGGCATTCCATACTTCATCCCTACTAACGCCGCCATGCAATCGGATATGATCAGAATAAGCCAGGAAGTAATTACTAAGCCTTTAGTAAAAAATAAACAACTTATTAATAGCCCAAGAACCATATAACTTGCTCCGCTAAGCTTATAAAAACCTGTTTTTTCTTTATTCCTAAGAAGTTTATTAAAAAATTTATCAACTAGCTCTTTAATTTTCGGATTATGATGCCTAAGTATATCAGCATAGAGGGTAAATCCAGTTAGTATCAAGAGTAATAAACTCATACTTGCTCTTGAAATAAACATGTAGACTAAAGGAAATATTAATCCATATAAATGAAAAATTTTTCGTTTAACTTCAAAATTAAAATTTTCATTGTGCATAAAATTTTTAGCTAATTTGACAAACCCAACTAGTCTAAATATACTTCAAATCTCAACTTAAACAAGACATAATTATGGTCAAATTCCCTATCACTAAAAAAGGCTTGGAGCTCCTGGAAAAAGAAATTAGACACTTGAAACACGTGGAGAGACCCGCAATTATCGAGGCTATTTCTACAGCACGGGATTTTGGCGACTTATCAGAAAATGCGGAATATCACGCAGCACGCGAAAAACAGAGCTTTGTGGAAGGACGAATTTTAGATTTAGAAGATAAACTTTCAAGGGCAGAAATTATTGATATCTCTAAGCTATCGAAAGAAAGTATTAAATTTGGCGCTACCGTCAAATTAGTTGACGACGATACAGAGGAAGAGGTAACATATGTAATAGTTGGAGAGTATGAGGCAGATATTACTAAAAAACGAGTATCGATCCAGTCTCCAATTGCTAAAGGGCTGATCGGTAAGTCCGTAGGGGATATTGTAGAAATATCAACCCCGAAAGGAGATAAAGTGTTTGAAATATTAGACATTTCATATCCGGACATAGATTTGGGTTAAGTATTTTTTACTTAATTTTTGAAATAAGTTATGGTACAATAATTGCATGGAAGTTAGAGGTGTTATATGTCTAATATAAATTTACCTGTTATCTCATCTAGTTCAGGATTTAACAAATATTTACAAGAAATAAACAATATACCTTCTTTAACGAAAGAAGAAGAATTTCTACTTGCTAAGAATTACCTTGAAAACAATGACCTTGAGGCGGCTCAGAGGCTTGTACTTAGCCATCTAAAACTAGTGGTAAAAATAGCCCTTAAGTATAAAAATTATGGCCTGCCATTACCTGAGCTGGTATCAGAGGGGAACATCGGTTTAATGCAAGCAGTTAAAAAATATGATCATAAACTTGGTTTTAGACTTTCTACCTATGCTATGTGGTGGATAAAAGCTTCTATCCAAGAATATGTACTTAAATCGTGGTCACTTGTAAAAATCGGTACAACTTCAGCACAAAAAAAATTATTTTTTAGCCTAGGTAAAATTAAACATCGAATAGTTAATACTTATGCACGGGCAATTAATGACCAGGATTATCAAGAAATGGCAGATGAACTTGGCGTATCCCTTAAGGAAGTAGTAGAAATGGACCAACGTATGTCCGGTCCTGACATTTCCCTCAACCGTTCTGTAAATCGTGACGACGAAAATGCCGAAGTAATCGAATTTTTACCTGAACAGAAACCAAACCAAGAAACTTCTCTTCTACAAAAACAAGATGCTGAAAACAAAAAATTGGTATTGGCCGAGGCAATGAAGATTTTAAATGAAAGGGAAATTAAAATTCTAACGGCTAGAAAACTTAATTACTCACCTGAAACACTCGATAGTTTAAGCGTAGAATATAATATTTCAAAAGAACGGGTAAGACAGATAGAAAGCAGGGCGTTTGAAAAGTTACAGAATTACGTGTTAGCTAGAATTTCTAGAGACGGCCAATTAATTAAAGCTATATCAGAATAACTCATTTTATTAAATCCTCTAGTAAAATATCCATCTAGTAATCAAAAATTATTAAAGAAGATGAGGTAACTTTAAAATGTTACTTTTTATCAAGAAATAGCAGAAAAATATCGTTTTTTATAAGGGGTTTATTTATCAACAGCTCTTGTGATATGTTTTTTTACGAAACATATCTTTTAAGGTAGTCTTTTTCAAAAATTATGTTATAATGGAACCTGCTGATTAAAGCTTAGATTTAAATATTATGATAAAGCGAAAACATTTTTAGTTTAATTATCTGCCGCTCAAACCTGAGCTTTCTGAGTTTTTCTAGAATTTGTTTGTATTGTTTTATTATGTATCAGCCTTTTATCACCTTTCTTACTTATCTCCTCCTTACTCTTAAGCTGCTGATGGCACGAAAACGCACCTAATAATTTTAAACCAATTACTTAAAAACCTTAACAATTAACTTAAAAATAAAATTATTATGGACTATTTATTTGACGTTATTGCCACATTAAATTCTTTATACTGGAGTTATATAGGTTGGGCAGTAATATGCGCTGCAGGGTTTTATTTTACTATCATATCTAGAGGTTTCCAATTCCGGGCTCTTGGCAATTTCAAAAACAATATAAAGGATATTTTACAAGAAGGCGGTAATAAGGCTAATGCCGGCATTCATCCAGTAAAACTTTATTTTGCTTCCGTGGGAGGAATGGTAGGACTTGGAAATATTATTGGCATAAGCACTGCTCTTATGATTGGAGGCCCGGGAAGTATTTTTTGGACTATAATAGCTTCAATCTGTGGAATGCTAATAAAATATTCAGAGATATATCTGGGGGTAAAACATCGTCAGCTAAATAAAAATGCAGGGTTTGACGGTGGACCGATGTACTACTTACGTGATGCTTTTAAAAATAATTACGTACCATGTATTGCAGCTTTTCTTATATGTTTATACGGCGTAGAGACTTATCAGTTTTTAGTACTAGTAGACAGAATTGAGCATAGTTTTGAATTAAATAGAATGGCAGTAATTTTAGGGCTATTAGTATTAGTTTTATATAGTTCTATTGGCGGCGTAAAAAGGCTCGCTAGCATATGTACTATAATTATGCCTATATTTATGCTTGTTTATGTTTTCGTAGCTTTATACATTATTGTTAGTAATATAAATATTCTGCCAGAATTTTTTGCTACCGTCATTAGTTCTGCCTTTACTGGACACGCTCCAGTAGGAGGATTTGTCGGTAGTAGCATGATCTTAGCTACATACCATGGCATGTCGAAAACTGTTTATTCCGGAGATATCGGTATCGGTTACGACTCCATAGTCCAAAGTGAAACTACTATAGTCAATCCCGAAAAACAAGCCACTCTAGCTATCTATGCATTATTTACTGATACTTTAATATGTGTACTTACTAATACTATGCTTGGGGTAACCGGAGCCTGGTATAAGCTTAATCATTTAGATGAGACAACAATAGTGTCGCAGACAATAGCTAATTACTTTCCATATAGCGATTTATTTGTAACTTTATTATTGTTTTTTGCTGGATTTACAACAATTATTGCTTATTTAACAACCGGAACAAAATGCGCAAAATATTTAAGCCCTAAATATGGTAAAATAATATATTTAATGTATGCTATATTTGCCTTTATATTTTTCTGCAATTTTTCTCAAGATAGAGTTATTGTCGTAATGGGCTTACTCAGCGGAATTCTTGTATTGATAAATGTATCGGGAATGATAAAATTACGGAAAGAAATTAAGTTTAATTGAATAAGCATATAATTATATTTAAAAACATGAAGAAAAAAATTGGGATCTTTGCAGTTGTTGCTGTTCTTATTATAACATGGTTTGTACTTGCAAATAAATTTGAAGATAAAGTACGTACTGTATATTTACCGATCTTACAGGAAAAAAAGGAAAAAGGCCTGATTGAAGTAGATTTTAATAATATTGAAATACATAAATATAAATTTGCTGTAGCAATAACAAATTTTGTTATTTTCCCACAATCCGATATTTTTCAGACAAAACTTGATGGAATTTCTTTCTTCTATAATCCTTTAACTAAAAATCTTTCAGTTTCTTCTTTCGGCGACAGAATTTCTATTGGCTTAGGTGAAACTGAAATGTATATAGCTAACCCGTCTTTTTCTACTCAAATTAGCGGTTCTGTTTTTCAAGGTAATATGAATGATATTCGTGTTACCTTTAATAGTGCACCCCAGCAGTTTTTAAGATCAGCTGACCAATTACCTCTTATGACAGATAAAGGGGCTTCTTATGAAATTACAGGAAAATTAGATGAAAAAACTAATCAGTACCTATTAAAATTGGTAGCAAATACTAAGGGTATAAGCATAACTCGCGACTATTTTAAATGGTCTCATCAGTTAACTAGTAAAAATTTTAAAATCACTCAAGAAAGTCAGCTGTTAACGGATTTCTTAAATGATATTGCTGCTGACTATTACTATGCAACTGTTCCAGATAATTTAATCGACTCTAGCATGAATGTTTCAATAGCAGCTGATAGGAGTCATTTGGAAAATATTTTCAAATTTATTCAAGGCAAGATCCGATTTGAAGAACTAGCCTCAAATTTGGCTAAAAATTTCAATCCAAATAAGGAATTATTTGATATAGCAATACTTACTTCTTATGGCAATAGCTTATTTAACAATAAACTTTCATTTAACCTTTCCGGAGATACCAAAGATGTAAAAGGTAGCCTTGATATTCAAGATAATAAAAATTACCCGAAAGATAAAGGTGACGAAATTGCAAAATTAACAGCTGAATTGCTAAGCAAAATTTTTAATAAAATAACCGAGGATAATCTAGATAAGTCCAAGAAGTTAACAGCAGAAGATTTCATGAATTTGGCAAATAGTCTTATCGAGATAAAAAATACCGAGTTCAGTACTAATTTAACCTATGAAATTAAAGATTCTATTGCTGATGCAAACCTACATTTCAACATTAATGAATATAGTATAGACTTAGAGATTAGTAACAAAGACAAGGAGCGTTACCATGGCCTATTGGTATTATCCGACCCTTTTAAAATCATAAATGCAAAAACAAAGTTTGCTCATGAAATAGTCTTGCCGCTAGTAGAAAAAATAAGCGGTGAAGATAAAACTAATTTAAATATTATGCAAAAATATATTAGTAATATTGAAAGTAATGCTTTTGAAGCTTTAAAAGTTTTCAGTAAAATACCGGAGTTAACACAAGGCGATAAATTTGAAGCAGACTTTAGTTATGAACCAAAAAGCTTTAGTCTTAAAATTAATAATAAATCGTTTTTAGAAATTATTACAGACGAGAAAATTATTAAGTTTCTAAGAGGATTTTATACTCAAGAAGATAAGCAGGACTTGCCAAAAACCGAAACCTCCAATGAAGATAATCAGAAATCAATAACATCTGATGAAGAAATTCCGGCAAGCTCAACAAATAATAATATCAAGCTTAATTCTATTCCATGACCGATAAACTACAATCGTTAAGAGGAATGAAAGACCTGTTCGGCGAGGATTTTAAGCTTCATAGCTATATCATAGATACCGCCAGGAAAATAACCTCTTTATATTGTTATGAGGGAGCAAGCACCCCTATACTGGAATATACAAAAGTTTTTGACCGTACCCTTGGCGATAGTTCGGATGTGGTCAGTAAGGAAATGTATAGTTTTCTAGACAGAAGTGGCGAAAGCGTTGCTCTTAGGCCTGAATTCACTGCAGGCATTATGAGAGCTTTTATTTCGAATGGACTTCACCAAAAACTACCTTTAAAGTTGTTTTCTTACGGGCCGGTATTCCGGTACGATCGCCCTCAAGCCGGACGGCAAAGGCAGTTTCATCAAATTAATTGTGAATATATAGGTTCCGGTGATCCATATTCTGATGCTGAGAATATTAGACTTGCGGTGCATTTACTAGAAGAGCTGAATATACTTGATGATATAACATTAGAAATAAACTCCTTAGGTTGCCAAAATTCAAGATATTTATATCAGGACGCTTTAATCAACTACTTTAGTAAATATGAAAATGAGCTCTCAAACGATAGCAAAGAAAGGTTAAGAAAAAAACCTCTTCGTATACTTGATTCAAAAGATGAAAACGATAAAAAAATAGCAGCAGAAGCTCCTTTTATTGCTGATTATTATACAACTGAATCAAAAGCCTATTTCGATAAAGTACTTGGTTATTTAGATACTTTAAATATTAGTTATAAGTTAAATCCAAGATTAGCAAGGGGGCTCGATTATTATTGTCATACAGCATTTGAATTTACAACTGATAAATTGGGAACTCAAAATGCAGTGGGCGGTGGCGGAAGATATGATTATCTATGTAAATTAATGGGAGGTACAGATGTCCCTGCCGTTGGCTTTGGTTTAGGTATTGAACGCTTAGCTTTAATGATGCTGCTTAAAAAGCATCAGAATAAAAGGTCAGCACCGATTTATCTAATTTCGATCGGCGAGGAATGCGAAAACTATATTATTATATTAGCTGATTTCCTAAGATCGCACTCTATTCCGGTCGCAGTTGAACTGAAAGGTAAAGTACAAAAAAGAATGGAAAAAGCACTAAAAGATGGTGCTAATCATGTTATATTTGCCGGCACTAACGAGATGCAAAATAATAGCTTCAAATTAAAATTCCTAGATAAAAAAGAGGAGATAGCTCTCTCTGCACAGGAGCTTTTAGATCTTATAAAAGGTGCCCATAATTAATTTAATTTTTTAAATAAGGCTATTATTTTTATAATTTTCCCTTTAATCGCCTATTAAAGTCTTAAAGAGTAGGCGTAAACTAGGTATTTTTAATAATCAGGTAGACTAAAGGGTAAACGATTTGCCGCAGCCACATTTCGTTAAGGCATTTGGATTGGATATTTGGAAATAAGCACTTCCTAATTCTTCAACAAATTCTAATGTGCATTTTTCTAAAAAAGGTTGAGATAGAGGATCTATAGCAATTTTTATTCCGTATTTTTCTAAAACAAAATCATCCTTATTTATTGTATCAATCAAGTTATAATCGTACACAAATCCTGAACAACCTCCACTATCTACAGCTATTCTAATAGCTACTTTGCTTTCTGGCTCATTCTTTATGAGCTCTGAAACACGGAAGGCTGCACTTTGGCTTATATCAAAATTCATCATTTACAAGTATAAGTTTACCACTTTGAATTAGGTTTCGAATAATTTTAGTATCTTAAAAAAAACTTCAACAATTTTTTGGCTAAGTTAGCTGCGATGTATAACTCTACCTTTTGTTAAATCATAAGGAGTCATTTCCACCTTAACTTTGTCCCCAGCCAAAATGCGAATACGATTTTTTCTCATTTTACCAGAAGTATGAGCAATGATCTCATGCCCATTCTCAAGAATAACCCTAAAATGAGCATTAGGTAAGAGCTCTAATACTTTCCCGTCAAATTGAAGTAATTCTTCTTTTGCCATTGTTTATACGCATAAATTATGCTGGAACTATAGCAAATATATAGTTCCAAAACAAGAATTAATTTTTTATAAACAAAGTAATATTAGAAAGTTTAATCATAAAACAGCCTTGTTTTAAGTAAATTAATATTAGATTCAAGGCCTAGCAATTCATTTTTACTTAATAAACTTGGAAAATTTTCTACACATATAATAAAACCATCACAATCGATACCTTGGGCTAATTCAGCAATATATAATATATATTTTTTATTGTTAATTTTAGTATTTAGAACGACTACATCTTTAGTTTTAAATTTTTCTTTAAGGGTGTGTAAATTACATTGCACAAAATTATAAATTTCTTTTTTTAATAAGCTAATAGTTTTGGTTTTAAATTCCATATGTATTGAATCAACCACTATCACTTCTTCTAAATTATAATATTCTTTTATCGCTAAAATTAATTCAATACAAAAATTCTCACTGGAACTAGTCTGGGTACTGAGAATAAGATTTTTATATAAAAATTTAAGCTCTAAATATAATTGCATTAAATTTAAATTTTTTTTATCTAATCCTTTTTTCCAGTCAAAAACTATTTTAAAAAGCAAATATAAAACAACCATTGATAGAATGGCATAAACTTTATTAAAAATATCAATATCCATAGATTTTCTAGTTACATTAAGTAATCTTAAACCAAACTTTATTAAACTTTAGGTTTAATTAGTCGATATAATTAAATAGTTCAAACTCTAGCCTCAAGCAATATATTTTATATAAACCTATAAGCTTTTAGTGGTTTTTTGTTATAAATGTGTTTATAAGAAACATCATAATTAACGAAGAGAATTTTTATGACGGAAATAGTAGCAAAAGATCAATTAAAGCAATATATAGATAGAATTGAACGACTAGAAGGTGAGAAAAGCGTGTTACTTGATGATATAAAACAGGTTTTTGATGAAGCAAAAGCTAATGGTTTTGATGTTAAAACAATGAAACAAGTAATTAAACTGAGAAAACTCGATAAAAATAAGTTAGCTGAACAGGATGCTATATTAGAACTTTATAGGCAAGCTTTAGAAGTTTAACAGTAAAAATAATTAAGGACCAGCAGGAATATTATGGTAGAAATAAAAACCTTAGATCCAAAAACATTAAAATCTTGGCTTGATAAAAATGAAGCAATATTGATTGATGTCAGAGAACCTAGCGAGTATAAAGAAGCACATATTGAACAAGCTATTAATATCCCATTATCCCAACTATCATCAAAAATCCATAAACTTACTGATTTAGGAAAAAAGAAAATAATCTTACAGTGCAAATCCGGCATTAGATCAATGATTGGATGCCAGACTCTAAATAAAGAAGGGTTTCAGTACAATTTATGGAATCTCGAAGGCGGCATTCATGCTTGGTCTTCTTTCGGATTACCCATCATAATTCCAAAATGAGGATTTAAATTGCAAAATCTAGCAAATCAAAATATTTGCCAAGTGCTAGACCTTCATCACACAATTCAGATAATTCCGGAATTAAGGCTATCTTAGATAAAAAAGTTAGGCCCTGTTCATTAGCGATTCGTTTACCGCTATTACCTGAAAATATGGTTATTTTTTCTGAATTTGGAGAAAAGTAACCACTCATATTCTCGATTATACCAATTATCGGTACATTAAATTTTCTATACAAATTTACGGCTCTTTGCACATCAATTGCCGAAATTTTTTGCGGAGTTGTTATCATTATTACCCCACCAATTACATAATTCTGTAATAAACTCAAGTGTATATCACCGGTACCGGGTGGCATGTCGATTATCAAATAATCAAGTTGTCCCCAATCCGTTAAGGAAATAAGCTGATACAAAGCTTTACTCGTCATAGGCCCACGCCAACTAATCGCAGATAAAGGATCAGCAATGAAACCGATTGAATTTACTTTAACATTATAATTATAAAGAGGAATCATTCTTTTATTTATTAACTCTGGCTTCCCTCGAAGATTAAAAATACTCGGGATAGAAGGGCCGTAAATATCTGCATCAAGCAAACCTACTTTTTTTCCTTGACCAGCAAGCTTTTGAGCAAGAAGTGCCGCTATTGTTGACTTTCCTACTCCTCCTTTACCCGCCGCAATAACAATTACCTTTTTAATATTATCCAATACTATTTTAGAGTTGCTTTTTTGTTTTTGTTCCTGCTTTCTTTCAGAACTTGTTAAAACAATATTGATTCTTTCAAGGCTAGGAATTTTTTCTAATTCGCCTATTAAGTGGTTCCTAACCTCGTTCGCTTCTTCTAGAGTAATCCCTTTAATATCAAGGGCAAAACCTGCTTCTTTACCTTTAACAATGATTTCTGAAACTCGGTCCCCAACTTTAGAATTGTCTGAAAAGCAGATATTTGCAATTTTTGTTTGAATTTGAGTTTTAATTAAAGGAGTCATGCTTGCAATATTAAATAATATTATTATATTATTAT
>CAIKLL010000183.1 GCA_903828265.1 uncultured Rickettsiales bacterium | reverse complement strand
TAATACACAGTTGTGATACATTTTTTCATGTTGAGTTATCGATCTTTTGTTAAAAAATACATCATAACTCAACACTTGCTATCCTGCAAAACCAATATATCTAACCTTTTCTATTGTTGTTTATCCTAAACTGGCGTTATACAGGTTAATTTTTAAAAACAAAAAATAAATTTAAGAAAAATTCTGGTTTATTAAAATACTATTGATGATTTTGGTAAATCTTTGGCTAAACTAGCTTTTAAATTTTTAAATAGCCAGTGTTTCTAAATCTTCTTTAGTAATGAAGCTGCATAAAACTAAAGACTTATCAGTAATTTCTACTTATTGTAGCGTAGCTTCTAGTGGATTTCTTTAATAGCTGTTCCTAGATTTCTATTATTGTCTTGGCTAGTACCATCTTTATTAATTATCAAATGTTTATTATAAAATTCAGTTTTAGGAAATGCATCGTCATGTGTAACCCACCTGATATATGCATAATCAGTTAAAATCGTAGATTTAATAAAGATTTTAGAAATTAAGTATGATAAGGGAGTATTAATTATGAATACTCCCTTAAAGTTCGCTTATGTTAGACTCTAGATATTATTAAAGTTCTTTACCTATAAGTTATGTTAGGCACTTAAGATGATTACAGTAACAAACCTGCCTTGCCATGACTCGTTGTAGCTTATACCATCCTGCCAATCTTTACCGGTTGAGCTAACTATTATTCGGGAAGCATCAACCCCATGCGCTACCAGGAATTTTTTTGCCGCCTCTGCTCTTTTTAGACCTAAAGCTAAATTATAGTTTTTATCCCCAGTTTTATCACAATACCCATCTATATTAATAGTAACACTTGGGTGCGTTAATAACCATTCGGCTTGCCTTCTGAGGTGACTCTTCGCTTCTTCAGAAAGAACATAACTGTTAAAACCATAATAAATCTTATTACCGACATTTTTTTCAAAATCGTTGCGCAGTACGGTAACTCTATCTGGCATAGTAACAACATATGTAGAAACGACCGGTTTTTTCTTTACAACACAACCGCTCATTAGAAGCGGCACTATTAGTATTAATCCTAATCTGTTTATTGACATAACTATACCTCCATTAAATATTAAGTTTAACTAATTAATTAACTTACTTTTTATCCAAAACTAGGCAGTTTTACTACCTATAATACTACTAAGTTAATACTGTTAAATCTTTAGTTCAACTAAATAATTGCTTTCCTATAAATAAAAAGTAATTTTTTTCTCATTTTTTGGCAAGTTTTTCGAAAATATTCCGGATATCTTAAGCTTTGATAAAGACAGAAGAAGTCTTAAAATTTATTTCTTCTTTTTTTCATTTTCTTCACTTCTAATTTATTAAATCAGTTACAATCTATGTTTACTATGAAATATCTATTAGCTTAGAGCAGATATGATTCCAGTTGCTAAGAGGTAATATTGGTACCGTTTGCTGATTTAATTCAGTATTAACAGAAGCGTCATTCGTAACTATTTCCAGTATTTCGATAAATGGCGAATTCAATAATCTAGCGCAACATACTGCAATTTGCGATTATGAAAGACCTCGGTAGGTGTTCTGTAACCAAGGCATTTTCTGGGCTGATTATTCATTCTCTGTTCTATATCGTCAAGAAGTTCTTGAGATAAG
>CAIKLL010000182.1 GCA_903828265.1 uncultured Rickettsiales bacterium | reverse complement strand
GAGCAAGCTTCGTTCGGCCTGCTCGCCCTGATCATCGGTGCGGCGCAGTATGAGTTCTATTCCCTGGCGCAGCGCATCCCCGGCGTGCGTCGGCCGAGCCTGTCCGGCGTCGTTTAAACTGGCCACATGTCAATAAATAATTATAAAATTAAGACTTTTTAGCCATTCTTTTCCTTTGATTAGAATCAAGATACATTTTTCGCAGCCTTACAGATTTTGGAGTAACTTCAACTCGTTCATCATCTTGAATATAAGCAATAGCCTGCTCAAGCGTCATTAAACGCGGCGGCGTTAAACGCACAGCCTCATCTTTGCTAGTTGTTCTAATATTAGTTAGTTGTTTTGAGCGAAGCGGATTAACCTCTAGATCATTGTCCCGGGTATGCTCACCAATTATCATACCTTTATATACTGGTGTTCCAGGAGTAATAAACATTTGCCCTCTATCTTCAAGTTGCCATAAACCATAAGCAACTGCTTCTCCATCTTCAGTTGAAATTAGAACCCCATTTCTCCTCCCTTCAATTTTACCACAATAAGGAGCATAAGAATGGTATATTCTGCTCATAATACCTGTTCCTCTGGTTTCTGTTAAAAATGGACCATGATAACCTATTAATCCTCGTGACGGAGCAATAAATAACAAACGTGTTTTACCAGCACCAGTAGAGCGCATATCAACCATTTGACCTTTGCGTAGATTCATTGATTCAACTACGGCACCTACATATTCAGAATCTACATCAATTTGCACCTCTTCCATAGGCTCTAACCTTTCTCCCGTAATTTCATCAGTTTTATAAAGTACGGCTGGCCTACTAATTGAAAGTTCAAACCCCTCTCTTCTCATAGTTTCAATCAATACACCCATCTGCAACTCACCGCGACCGGCTACTTCAAAAGAATCAGTCTGGGCAGTTTCAGAAATAGTAATAGCCACATTTCCTTCTGCTTCCCTCATTAACCGAGCCCTTAAAACTCTAGAAGTTAACTTATCGCCTTCTCGTCCGGCTAAAGGGGAATCATTAATTGAAAATATCATAGAAAGCGTTGGTGGGTCTATAGGCTGGGCTTCTAACGGAAGTTCAACTTCCGGAGCACAAATTGTATCTGCAACACTGGCGCTTTCAAGCCCGGCAATTGCTATAATATCCCCGGCAAATGCAGTTTGAATAGGTATTCTATCTAATCCTTTAAAACTTAACATTTTAGTTATTCTACCATTCTCGATTACTTTACCGTCCATGTTCATAACCTTGATAGGAGCATTAATTTTTGCAGTACCGGTCTTGATTCTCCCTGTTAGAATCCGTCCTAAATAAGAATCATATTCCCGGGTTGTAACAATCATTGAAAAAGGAGCATTAGGTTCTGATTCCGGCGACCTAACATGTTCTATTATGGTATTAAATAAATCAGATACATCCTGACGCGCCCCTCCCAGGTCACGAACTGCCCAACCGTTCCTGCCTGAAGCATAAATAATAGGAAAATCAAGCTGTTCATTAGTTGCATCAAGCGACATGAATAATTCAAAAATTTCGTCCAAAACTTCAGTTTCCCTGGCATCGCTGCGATCAATTTTATTAATAACCACTATAGGTTTGAGTCCAATCTTTAAAGCTTTTCCAAGAACAAATTTTGTTTGCGGCATTGGCCCCTCTGCCGCATCCACGAGTAATACTACTCCATCTACCATAGACAAAATCCGCTCAACTTCCCCACCAAAATCTGCATGGCCAGGTGTATCTATAATATTAATTTTTGCCCCATTCCAATTAACAGACGTACATTTAGCTAGAATTGTTATTCCCCTTTCCCTCTCCAAATCATTTGAATCCATAGCTCTTTCCGCTACTTCCTGATTATCCCGAAATATACCGCTCTGCCTGAGCATGGTATCTATAAGGGTGGTTTTGCCGTGGTCAACGTGGGCGATAATTGCTACGTTTCTGATATTAGAAGACATATTCATTTATTATTGATTTATAAAAGTTACTATAATTTAAACATTTTATTGATAAAAGTCTACAATTTCTTCAGTTTCATCTACAACGCTAAACGGTTTAGTTACAATAAACTTTTATAAAAAAGAAAAACGAAGCGTATTGTAATGCTTCTAAGGGCTTGTGCTAAAGCATTGGTCCTTTTATTAAATCTAGTAACTAATATAGCTAATAACAAGTTTTTGCTTCTATACAAAGCCCACTTTGTTTTTTTAAATACAACCTTAGTATATTCTGGATTTGACGCGTCTCTTATATAAGTTCTTACACAATTTGAATGTTAATATATAGAGTTTTTATGTTGCGAAGAAGTATAGAATAACTTGATAACTGTAAGCTACTTCTTCTTATTTTTGGTATTAAAGGAGATTTGATAAGCCACATCTAACCAATTACCAAGTAGATCTTTATCCTCCATAATATCCAACGGTACTTGCCAATATGACAGGGTAATTAATTTATTCCTAGCTTCGTAAGTAAAAGGTTTCGATCCTTTAGACCTATAATCGTAAACAGATTGCTCATTAACTTTAAAGTACAACTCATCATCTACGATTATTGCAACAATTACGCCATCTTTATAAACAGAATGTCCACCGAACATAGATCTTACTCTTATGTAACCATAGGGCGAGAGGAGATCAATTATGTAATTTACGAATTCGCTTTTGGCCATAATCCAGCCTATTTAAAATAAAATAAGGAGATAACTAAAAATCATCTCCTCATTCCCTAGAATCTTTAAAATAGTTCTTTATAATGTAACTAATAAATTAGCTTTTTTTCATTTCAAGCTCACTATAAAGCCTTTGCCATGCAGCTTCTATTTTTCTTATTTCCTTACTTATAATATTTACAATATTCTCTGAAGGATTTTCAAAATTCTTCAATTGCTGATTTAGCTGCTGAGTGATGTTAGTTAAATTATCCTGTATTTTAGATAAAGAGCTAATAAACTTCTTTCCTAAATTACTTTTTTCTATTTCGCTAACTCTATTTTGAATATTTAAGGCCAGCTCAGTTATTTTAGCATTCATTGATTCAAGTTGTGCTTTTCGTAAATTGATATACTGTTGCATAGTTTGGGAAGCTTTTGCTTCAACTCTAACTTTTGCAGTCCTTTTTAAATCCCAAGCCAGACCAAATACACTCATCAGATATATTATCCATTTGTGTACGTCAAGCTGGTACCATTTAGCCCCATTTCTGTAATCTGAAGGAAAAGCATGATGGTAGTTATGCCAATTTTCTCCTAGTAAAAGCAGGGCAAGCCACCATATATCACCTGAAGTACCTTGAACATACTTTTGTGTTCCGGCAAAGTGACAAAGAGAGTTAACGAAAAAAGTTACCTGTTGCTGCACAGCACGTCCAAGTCCAATAAATATGAAACCTGCATATGCCACTAAAACAGTATTACCAAAGACGAACCCTACAAGAGCAGGAACAACAGTATTCATAAATACTGCAATCATCCAATAATATTTTAGCTGCCATCTGAGTAATTTATTTCTACCCAGCTTTACCATAGTGACTTTATCAATCGATTTATAACTTCCTTCTCCTTCAAGCATCCAGCCCATATGTGACCACCAGAAGCCTCTTATCTTGCTTTTATATTTAAGAGGAGAATGAGGATCAAGATCAGTATCCGTATAAGTATGGTGTTTAAAATGATTAGAAGCCCACGATAGTGCCGGCCCCTGTAATGTGCCAGCTGACAAGAGGATCAGAATAAATTCTACGTATTTATTTATTTTATAAGAATCATGCGACCATAACCTATGCAAACCGATCCCGACAGTAATGTTACATATATAATATCCCCCTATAAACAGTAACCCTTCGAACCATCCTACCTGATAATCAAGTGCATAATTTACAGCGAGTGTAATAATGAAGATTGGATAAATGATAAGAGCGAAAACTGCAGGAAGATTATACTTCGACATGATAAAAACCTCTTAAAGTTTTAACAAAAAATAAAGAGCCAGTGGAGCGGGTGAAGGGATTCGAACCCTCGACTTCGACCTTGGCAAGGTAGCGCTCTACCCCTGAGCTACACCCGCTTATTATACACCTTAGTAACCCATAAAAACAATCTAAAACTGCAAAATTTGCTTAGGGTTTTATTGTTTTTCTGTATTAGTTGCTAAATGTATAAATAGTAAAATACAAAATGAGCAAGAAATAGCAAGTACAAAATAACTAATTACGAAATTATTTTAGCTTCACATTCCTTACCCAATTAGCATTGCGCAAAAGCGGAGCATAAATATCTTCTTCCATAGGAATGACTAACCTCTGTTCTTCTTCTAAAGTTGGAACTCTATTAAGGAAAGAAATTTTTGGGGCATCTTTAATAATAGCTAAAGGCGTCTGTTCATTACCTTCTCCCATAACAAAAACTGCAGAAGTGGCCAGAGAATCAAGAATATTAACCTGCGTAACCCGGAGAGGTTGCCCGCATAAATCAGGCTTATTTATATAAGAGTAAAGCGGCTCAAATCCACACCACCCAAGGGCAATGCCGGTTACACCTTGCCTCATTATAGTTGTATGGCTATCAGTAATTACAACACCAAGCCTTCGGATAACATGTTTCTCTTTTAAATATTTCCAAATCCAAGCAGCTGTTCCCTGAATCTCCTCAGGATATAAAACATAATATCCATCAACATTAGACTCGTCTATACCGGCAGAAGGGATAAGCACCCCCCCTTTAATAGTTAAATATAGATCATAAGGATTTCTTTCTGTTTCCAGTATTAGATCAGCCTCTTGCTGTACAAGTAAACGCTTAGTTATAGCTTCTTTTGAAACTAGGCGTCCTTGAAGGATACTAATAATTTTCGAAGTAATAATTATTATATCTTCATCGCGTACGGTCTTTACATACCGATCTAAAACCCCTGCCAGAGAATCACTTATATCAATTTTATGAGTTTTTATGGCTTTAATGTGCATGACATTCCGCAATCCCATCCAGAAAAGACCATAATAATCTTGCTCCCTTCATCGCTCCGTGAGCAACTTTTTCCTGGTCGCTTTCGCTTAAGCGGCCAATAAGCCCCATTAACTCTTCGGTATGCCATTCATCTGCTTTCTGGTGAACAGAAAAGAACTCTAGCGTTTTTTCATCACAAACAGAATAATGCTTTTTCAAGCCGTCAATTTTAGATTTTGAAACTTCTGGTGTTTGCCTTTCATAAGCATATAAAGCACCAAGACCTGTAGCATAATCAGCTCTAACTAATTCAAAATACCCCTCAACAAGCCCTTTCGTCGTGTTTAATTCAGGAGGTTGTTTAACTTCTTTTCTTAAAACTCCGAGGCCTTCGGCAAAACGTAACCATAATTCAGGATGATTATTTTCTCCTTTTTCCTCATCAATCAAATTTTCCAGTAAAACCTGCCTATCTGAAATATCAGGACATAAGGAATGGATTTGACTAATGTAACGTGGAAAAGCGGCAACGTGGTGATAATATTCCTTTGCATAAATTTTCAATGTGTCAAGCGTCAAGGTACCTTCATTCCATGATTGATAAAAAGGATGTTTTAATAAATGTAATTCTTCAAGTAAAGTATTAAGGGTTAGACAAAATTTCATAAGATTTCCTCACATATTTGTTAGTTGTAGAATAGTATAGTTTGAATTGGACTTTAAAACGGTTTCCCTCCAACCTTTAAAATGTTTTAAATCAAGGTAAGTATCACCTGAATATGAACGGTGAATTCTTGTTAAGATAAAAGATGATATCAGTTGATGTTTTAGAAATAAATGAGCAATCTCCCCACCCCCTATCATAAATATTTTCTCATCCTTATCTAGACCATGAATAATATCAAAATATTCCTTCAAGGATTTAACAAATATTCCTGGCTTCGCAGAGAACAACTTAGGATTTTTAGAGAAAATAATGGCTTTTCTACTAGAAAAAATTCCTTCAGGGAGGGCTTCGTAAGTTTTACGCCCCATAATGATAGTATGTCCATCAGTAGTGGTCCTAAAATGCTCAAGCTCTTCCGGATAGTTCCACGGCAATGCATTTCCCTTGGCAATTATTCCTTCATTTGTTGCTGCCATAATACCTATGACTTTTCTCGTGTTGAACATTATATCCTTTGAGCAAAATTTTTATAAACGGTTAAAAAATGCATATGATCTTCTACATTATGAACTCGCAAAAAATCAACTTTTTCTGCCAGAAAACAAGAAACAGCTATAGTTTCTATATCTCTTTGGGCTGCAGTTCGACCAGAAAAAGCACCAAGATAGGATTTTCTGGAATGACCTATCATTATTTTTACTCCCAGTTTTTGAAGCTCGTCTATCTTCTGCAGAATTTCAATATTTTGATAAATGGATTTACCAAAACCAATGCCAGGATCTAGAATAATTTGATCAAGAGAGAACCCGAGTGCAAGCAACCGATCAACATAAGCCTTTCCCCACTCTACAATAACATCTGTGGGCCTTTTTTCTATTGGAATAATTATTTCCTTAGTTGGTGGAATAGTAAGAGAGTGCATTAAGCATAGTTTGCAATTTTTTGCGGCAATTAATTTTAATGTCTCATCATCAAGTTCACCTTTTACATCGTTAACCCAAGCAACAGGATAATTTTTAAGAAGCTTACTTATTACTGTAGGCCAAAACGTATCGACACTTATAGTTAGTGTCCGGTGCATAAATTGTATAATATTATCAAGAACGGGTTTTAATTTATTATACTCCTGATCGGGTCCAGCTATAATTGCCCCCGGTCTTGTAGATTGCGCACCGATTTCAATGATACTAGCTCCATCAGCTGCTAGTTTTAGCACTTGCTGAATCGCTTTATCAGTTTGGCTAAAATTACCTCCATCTGAAAAAGAATCGTGCGTAACATTTACCACCCCTACTAATTGAGGTGATAATACAAAGCTTTTCTTAAATAAATTAGTAGTTTGGAGATTTTGCGAGAGCTTTACTCCCATAAGAGCAAGAAGGTGCTGCAAGAAAGGCCTATTATTTAACTCAGGATGCGGAATTTTGAGAGCAGGAGAATTAATTACTAATTCATCCCACAGCAGAATATCTAAATCAATAATCCGAGGTGACCATACCTCATACAACTCAGGCCTTCCCATTTCAGTTTCAACGGATTTTAAAGCTGCAAGCAGTTCATGAGGAGATAACTCTGTTTCTCCCGAAACTATCATATTTAAAAACGGTTTGTTCCACTCAATAGGCGCATTTTCCGGTAAAATAGCTTCAGTTTCTAGCACTATAGAACAAGTGGTATTACGCAAATAGCTTTGTATTAGAAACGCAGCTGCTGCTCTTAAATTATTTATACGATTCCCCAAATTAGAGCCCAGGCTGATATATACCATACTTACTCCTTTTTAGAACTTAATCCATCACAGTAAGTAAAAGTGACACCTCCGTGAATATCAGGCACAGGCGGTGACATTTTATGACCGGTAACGCAAATAAAGGAAACAACGGACCTATGTTGGTTTAAAGATTCCTCCACAACCTTATAAATTTCTGTTGTTAAATGCTCAATTAAATTGAATTTCTTATTCTGGCAAAAAGATTTTACTTTTTGAACAACGGCAGCGTAACAAACAGTACCTTCTAGCTTATCGTTCCTCGCTCCTTCCGGTAGGGACTTAAAATATAATTCGATATTCAAACTAACGAGCTGTGGATTAAATTTCTCCTGTTCGGTGCAGCCAAGATGAACCCAAATACGCAAATCTAGAATTGAAAGCTTAAATAATTTATTTAATGGGATACAGCCTCTTATTGTAGCATTTTTTAGTTTAGGTTGAGTCACTTGCAAAGCGGTTTATTATTTATTGCAAACAATTAACGTGCAAGGTTATCTCTTATACCTATATAAAAACTATATTATCAGGCAGGTAGTTTGTCAATCAGAAAGCATGGCGAAGTTTATATTTAGGCTTTTTTTCCATTTTTATATTACTTAATCTGATTCTCTTTTTAATTACAATAAAAAATAAAATGGCGAATTCAATAATCTAGCGCAACATACTGCAATTTGCGATTATGAAAGACCTCGGTAGGTGTTCTGTAACCAAGGCATTTTCTGGGCTGATTATTCATTCTCTGTTCTATATCGTCAAGAAGTTCTTGAGATAAG
>CAIKLL010000181.1 GCA_903828265.1 uncultured Rickettsiales bacterium | reverse complement strand
TCAAGTTAAGTATTTAATTTTAATAATTTAATTATTAAATAACTAAAATTTATCCATAATATGGTAAGTAGGCTAAAATAAACCCTATTAGCTATTTAAATTAAGCTACCATAAATATAAAATTTAGCTGGGCTCAAGTTCTTGGTAGTTTTTTTGATTAATTCCTTTAAATTTAAAAATAATTTTACCCTGTTTTTGAGAATAGGTTACATCAACCAAACCACCATTTTTAAGTTTCCCGAAAAGGATTGCATCGGCTATATGCTGTTTTATTTCCGTATCAATTATTCTATCAAGAACTCTGGCTCCACTTTGTGTAACGTTATAGTTTTTTATTAGATATTGCTCAACGGAATTGCTAACTGAAAATCTAACTTTTTTGTCGGCTAGTTGAGATGCGAGTTCTTCAAGGTTTTTACTGACTATTTTACTAATTATGCTGTCTATAGGATTAAATAAAAGGATTTTATCTAACCGGCTTATTAATTCACTGCTAAATTCACTATTAATAATATTAAGGTCAAATTTATCTGAGGTTAACACATCTAAATTGTTAAACCCGATAGGAGATTTTGACTTTTGTACGGCAATGTTACTAGTTAGTATAATAATACAGTGTGAAAATTTCACTTTTTTACCTGTACTATCTGTTAATATTCCTTCGTCCATTATTTGGAGAAGTAAATTATATATTTCAGGATTGGCTTTTTCTATTTCATCAAATAATAAAACTGAATAAGGATATTTATCAACTTCATCAGTAAGCATACCTCCTTGTTCAAAACCGATATATCCGGGGGAGCTGCCCAATAGTTTAGAAACAGAACTAGTTTCCACAAATTCGGACATATCATATTTTAGGAGTTTCATATCACAAAAGAAAGCTAGTTGTTTAGCAAGTTCTGTTTTCCCAACTCCCGTTGGACCAATAAAAAGATAGCAACCCACGGGTCTTGTAGGTTTCTTAAGGCCGGCTTTAGATAATTTTATGCTTGTGCAGAGACTTTCTATAGCTTCATCTTGTCCAAAAATTCTATTTTTTAATTTATTTTCCAAATCCTTAATTTGTTTGCCTTCATCAGCAGTTAAATTTAAATTTGGAATATTTAACATTGAGGAAACTAAACTTTCTATATCTTTTTCGGTAATTACAGCCTTTTTATTAGTAGTTGTCTGTGTTTTAGCTCTTGCTCCTGCTTCATCAATCAAATCAATAGCTTTATCTGGTAGATGCCTTTGATTGATATATCTTTCTGATAAATTAATTGCTGCTTTTAGAGCGGATTCTGTATAAGTTACTTTATGATGTTTTTCATAATAACCTTTTAAACCGTTCAAAATACTTAATGTAACCTCTTCGCTAGGTTCTTCGACAATAACTTTCTGAAAGCGCCTAACAAGTGCCATATCTTTTTCAAAATTATTGCGGTATTCTTTAAACGTAGTAGCGCCTATACATCTTAATTGGCCACTTGCTAAAGCCGGTTTTAATAAATTACTAGCATCAAGTGCTCCGCTGGTAGTTGAACCCGCTCCAATTATTGAATGAATTTCATCAATAAAAAGAATGACATTTTTTAGCTTTCTTAAACATTCTAACATTCCTTTTATACGTTCTTCAAAATCTCCTCTAAATTTTGTTCCTGCAACTAGGCTACCTATATCAAGGGAATAAATTACAGTTTGTTTTAAAAGATCCGGGACATCTCCTCTAACTATCCTAATTGCAAGTCCTTCAGCTATTGCAGTTTTACCAACCCCAGATTCGCCAATTAGTAAAGCATTATTTTTTTTACGCCGACAAAGAATTTCTATTGTTCTTTGGATTTCTGTTTGCCTACCTATTAAACAATCAATGTCATCCTTATTTGCCTTTGTATTTAAGTTAATACAATATTTTTGAAGTTCTATCTCTGGAGAACTTAGAGCAGTATTCTGATTGGAGTTAAAGGTATTTAGGTTTTTATTAGTTTGTAACTGGTGACCGATATCAAATTCACTATTCTCTATGCTATCACTATATAGTTGTTTTTTTGAAGCATATTGATCAGTTATGGTAGTAGAATCCTTGTTCCTGTTATTGTAATTTAATACGTCTCCCCTTTTTAAGCGAGCTTGTTTTAGACACGTGAGTGCATAAGAATTATTTTCGAAAAAGAATTCAGCAAGAACATTAACTCCAGTGATTGATTTTTGTCCATTTGTTTGACTATGTAAAACTGCTCTTTGCACTATCCTTTGGAAACCCGCTGTGGGTTTCGGCTCTTTGATATTTTCGTTCACCAATTCACCTAAATAATTATTTAAATAAGCAGAGAGTTTTTTGCTAATTGTTCTTGGGTTAATTCCTTTTTCTATCAACACCAATTTTACGTCTTCATCATCCATAAGAGCCAGTAATAAGTGCTCATAAGTAGCGTATTCATGCTTATAGCTAGCAGCTATATCTAGAGCTTTTCTTAAAGTTAATTCTAATGTATTTGATAACATAGCTAATCTGTATTAACCCTAAAAATATATTAATTAGTAGGTTACTATGTTTAGTTTTAGGTATAAAATAATAAACAAACTTATTGATTAAAGTTTCTAACTGTGTGGTCTTAATATCAATTATTTGTAACCTAAAATAAATAACATATTATTTATGAAAATTACTGACATATTACAAAACAAGGGACTTATCGTATTAACTACGATATTAGCAGTCTATATAATTTTTAAGTTGATGGTTATTAGTAAAAACCCTCAGCTTATAGAGCAACTTCCTGACCGAGAAAATATGCAAGTAATTGTTTATGTAAAAGAAGGATGTATATATTGCATGATGGCAAAAGATTTGCTTGTAGAGAATAAAATAATTTATGAAACGATTGAGCTAGCATCTAATCCTGCGCTTCAAAAAAAACTTATTGAAAAAACAAGGCAGACCACTGTCCCATATATTTTTATTAATAATAAATTTATCGGTGGTTATAATGATCTCCTAAAACTCAAAAAGGAAAATAAGCTGTAGAAAAATAGAATATATTTGCAATATTAAATTAAAAATTATAATAATAGTTCTTACTTGCGCTTGAATTCTTGCTTATTATAATAAGGACGGCCCTTTAAAACGACAGGTTTAACTGTAATCATATTATCGGTTAGTTGAGTATGGTTAAAATTATTTTAAATCTGGATTGACCGTAATATGTTAATGGCTAATCATTAAACAGCGTATTTGCTGCCTTAAAGGTATTTACAATATGTATATCTTAATATATAACCCGTATTTTAAGTATATTTTAGCTAACTATTTTCAAAAATCTTAAAGAGAATTGCATGACATATGTACCAATGGTTGTAGAGCAAACCCCAAAAGGTGAAAGAGCCTATGACATATATTCAAGGTTGTTAAAGGAAAGAATTGTTTTTGTTTGTGGAGAATTTGAAGACCACATGGCGAATCTAATCATCGCTCAGCTACTCTTTTTGGAAGCCGAAAATCCAGAAAAAGACGTGTATATGTATATAAATTCACCTGGTGGGGTGGTAAGTTCCGGTCTGGCAATTTATGATACAATGCAGTATATAAAACCTAAAATAGCTACTTTATGTATTGGCCAAGCGTGTTCGATGGGTGCTACAATTCTTCTTGCCGGAGAGCCGGGAATGAGATACGCATTGCCTAATAGCCGAGTTATGATTCACCAGCCTATCGGGGGTTATAGAGGTCAAGCGACGGATATAGAAATCCATGCTAAAGAGACAAAAAATGTTAAGAATATGTTACAAAAAATATATTCCAAACATACGGGGCAAACTATTACCAATATAGAGAAGAGTATGGAAAGAGATAATTTTATGTCCCCTACTGAAGCACAAAAATTTGGTATTATTGATAAAATAATTCACAGCAGAGAGTTAATCACTGGTCAATAAGTTTTGTAATTCAAAACTCACATTAAAATTTTTTAGGTAAATATCCATAAAATCTATAATTTTCTAGCTATCTTTTATAAGCCTGATCCACTATATTTATAGTTTACTTTCAAAAATTTACCTGATAATAATGTAATTCAAGGTAAATGAAGAGTTAGAGTCATTATGAAAAACGAATCAGACAAGAAATCACTGCATTGTTCGTTTTGCGGAAAAAACCAATATGAAGTAAAAAAACTTATTGCAGGCCCTACGGTTTTTATTTGCGATGAGTGTGTAGAAATATGTTTGGATATCATCAAAGAAGAATCCAAAGAAAAATTAGCAGAAGTTGCTTCTCTTATCCCAAAACCAAAAGAGATTTATGAAGCTCTGAATCAATATGTTATTGGCCAGGATAAAGCTAAAAAAGTGTTATCGGTTGCAGTTTATAATCATTATAAACGTTTAGAAAGTTTTACCCAAAAAGAGGACGATGTAGAACTCAATAAATCTAACATTATGTTAGTTGGTTCTACAGGATCTGGTAAAACTTTACTTGCGCAAACGCTAGCAAGGATCCTTAATGTTCCTTTTACCATGGCCGATGCTACCTCTTTAACAGAAGCTGGGTACGTAGGGGAGGATGTAGAAAACATTCTGCTCAGGTTGTTACAAGCAGCTGAGTTTAATGTGGAAAAAGCCCAGAAAGGGATAGTTTACATCGATGAAATTGATAAAATAGCTAAAAAATCTGAGAATGTCTCAATTACGAGGGATGTTTCCGGAGAAGGAGTCCAACAAGCGCTATTAAAAATAATGGAAGGAACAGTTTCTTATGTGCCTCCACAAGGTGGTAGGAAACATCCTCAGCAAGATTTTATTCAAATCGATACCTCAAATATTTTGTTTATATGTGGTGGGGCGTTTATGGGAATAGAATCTATAATTAATGCTAGAAATAACAAAAGTTCTATAGGTTTTGCAGCTTCTGTGAAATCTAAAGAAGATATGCGATATAGCGATTTGTTAAAAGACTTACAGGTTGAAGATATCATTAAGTTTGGTATGATCCCTGAGTTTGTAGGGCGTTTGCCAGTTATTACTAGCCTCGATGAACTTGATAAAGATGCTCTAATAAGTATCCTTACAAAACCTAAAAATGCAATCATAAAGCAATATAAAAAATTATTTGCGCTTAATGATGCAGAATTAACTATAACTGATGATGCTATAGAAGCAATTGCTGAAAAAGCTTTAAAAAGAGCTACGGGGGCAAGAGGGCTCCGTTCTATAATAGAAGAACAGCTTTTAGAAAATATGTTTAATTTTTCAGAGCTTAAAAATAAGGAAGTTGTTATTACTAAGAGTGTGGTAGAAGGAACTGACCTCCCTAAAATAACAGCAAGAAAAACTGTAAAAGTGACAACAGCTAGACCGCAAGCAAAACGTATTGCTGTATAAATATTATATGGTTTCTGTGACATCTTTTAGAAAAGCTGAGTTAGAAGAGTTTTTGCACAGCTTTTTTCATATAGGTTTTCAAAGTTGTATCCCGTTGCAAGGGGATGCTGGCCTTCGCTCATACTATCGGATTAAAACAAGCGATAAGTCTTATATCTTAATGGACTGTCCTCCTACATATTGTAGGGTTGAACCATTTATTGAAATAGCGCACTACTTAAGATCACAGAATCTTTCAAGTCCAGAAATTTTTCATTTTGATACTGAAAAGGGGTTTATTATATTGGAGGATTTTGGCGAGGTGAGTATAAAAAATGTGGTCCAAAATTCTCTACATGATTTATCTCGCCAGAAGGATATCTATTTCTCTATGCTCGATCTATTGGTTTTATTACAACAAAATATCCCTAGTTTTAGTTTAAAAGTTTATGACAATAATTTACTGCTCAATGAGCTTAAATTATTTACAGACTGGTATATTCTTTATCGCTTAAAAAGAAACTTAAGCGTTATAGAATTAGATGATTTTAAAGATATTTGGCAAGAAATTTTAAATTACCAATTAGCTTTTAATAATTGCCTTGTGCTAAGGGATTACCACGTTGAAAACATAATGTATTTGGAGAGCTTTAAGGGTATTAAGTCACTTGGATTACTCGATTTTCAGGATGCAGTAATAGGCTCGCCTATGTATGATGTAGTATCAGTTTTAGAAGACGCAAGAATTAAGGTACCACGAGCTTTTGCTCTTGATTGTCTTAAATATTTTGCTGCAGAAAAAAAACTAGAGTTGCCGGATGTGTTAGTGGATTATCATATTCTGGGGGCTCAAAGAAACCTACGTATTTTAGGGGTATTTGCTAGAAAGTATACTAGGGATAAAAATAGTAATTATTTACGATATATTCCATTAGTGCTTGAGTATTTAAATTATGATCTTTCCCACCCCATAATGTCAAAATTAAAAAATTGGTTTGATAAAATTATTAATTAAATAGTAAAATAATATAATGACTACAAATTTAATTAATAAAATATCAGAAAATAAAATAGGGTTAGATCAACCTCCTATTGACACTATTATGCTTTTTGCAGCGGGTTTGGGATCACGGATGAGGCACTTAACTGAAAATAGTCCTAAATCCCTTATTCCTGTACTTGGCAAGCCAATATTGCATCATGCTTTAGATCTATGTAAAACTTACCCTTTTAAGAAGATTGTTATTAATACGCATTACCTTCGTAAGCAAGTTGAGTCTTCGTTAAAGGAATATAGACTTGCTAACCCGGATTCAGCGGAAATTGTCACTATATATGAGGAAGAATTATTGGAAACAGGAGGGGCTATCAAAAATGCCAAAGAAATATTAGGAGATAAACCTATATTTACCTTAAATACTGATACTATCTTGCGAGCGAATTATAATATCTTTAAAGATATGATTAAAGAATGGGATCCAGAAAAAATGGATTTTTTACTTCTTTTGCAGCCATACGATAAAGCAGTGGGATATACTGGCCTGCATGGAGATTTTGAAATGGATAGTCGCGGTAAGCTCAGTAGACCAGATATAGAAGGTAATTACAGTTTTATGTATACAGGACTTAGCATTTTAAAACCTGTAACTATAGCTAAAAATCCTCTTAAAGTTTTTTCCTTAAAAGAATATTATCTAAACAGTGATAAAATATTCGGTATTAAAGCAAAAGACGCAAGATGGTATCACGCAAGTAGGCCGGAAGATTTAGTGGAAATTGAAATTGATATTCTGGCTTATGGAAATATATAAACTATTGGTTAGTAAACTTTTTATTATTTTATTATCTATATAATTTATATATAGCTACCTAAAATTTCAGGCTAAAACCATAATTTGTTGACAAAAATTGAATTTTTTAAGTTTAATAGCAAATTTCCGGTTAGTACAATGCTTATAATTTTGTTCTAACGTAGAATACTTTTTATTGACTAAAATCTCCATTAATTTTTTATAGAAAGAATATTAGGGAAAGTGGGGTTTTAATGCTTTTCTTGGTCAACTGGACAAAAAGGAAAAAGACTCGCAAACTCTGCGTTAAAAATATCTTTTTAATTTTACAATTATTTTTAGACGGAAAAGCCTAATTTTTAATTTTCTTTCTCTTAATTTATTTATAGTAAATAGGCTCAAAGAAGATTAAAAAAAGAGCCAGCTAAATAAATTAGCTAGCTCCCTAGAGTAATTTATCCGGTTTGGTTATTACTTAAGCGCAGTAACACCTCTACGATTTTTGCTCCATGCTGCTTCGTTATCACCGATAACTTCTGGCCTTTCTTTACCGTAAGAAATGGTTTCAATACGTTTTGAATCAACACCGTGGTGCGCTAAGAAACCCTTAACTGCATGGGCTCTTCTTTCACCTAGAGCAATATTGTACTCTCTTGTCCCTCTTTCATCGCAATGGCCTTCAATTATCATACTAATGGTTGGGTGATCTTTTAACCATTTTGCCTGACGCATTAAGGTCTGTTGAGTTTCATGAGAAAGAGAAGAACTATCGTAACTAAAGAATACTTTAGATCCTGCTTCTTTTTCAAATGCTGCCGCATGAGAATGAGCCGCACCATGTTTTCCTACTGAAGAGCTACAACCAGCAAGTAGAAGCATTGTGCAGAAAGCTAATGCAATTTTTTTTATCATAACTAAATCTCCATAAATTAACTTAAAAACTTATTATCTAAAACACCTCGTGCAAATTGAGTTGCATTTTAGTATATGATAATAATGATGAATTATAACAATTTTATTTATCATGATAAACCTTAAATTTTTAGGGAATCGCTTAAAAGAAGATGTGTTAAGTTTTATGTGGCATAAATATCATTATTTACCTTATATAGATAGATATAGATAGGAGATTATATTAATTATTTATTGGTTATTTGCAACAGTTTCACTACACTAAGTTAATATGGTCGCAGATTTAAGCAATAAATCATACCCTGATATTTGGGTTTTAGTTGATAATCGCACGGGAGGAGCTAATCAAGCTCTAGCGTTAGCTTCTAGGTTAAGCCCAAGGTATCAAGTAAAAAATATTCAATATAATAAGTTCGGCGCTTTACCCAGTTTTGTCCTAGTTTCCTGGCCAATAAATATAAAAAAATCAGTTTTAAATGAGTTAGAATCTCAAAATCCTCCGGATATCATTATTTCTTCTGGTAGGAGAACTGCTGCGCTAGCGATTTACCTAAAAAAGATATTCAATAATAAAATTAAGGTTATCCAAATTATGCGCCCGGGATTACATCCTAAATTGTTTGATTTAGTAATTCTTCCTCAACATGATAATTATAACTATACATTTCCTAATATAGTTAGAGTAATCGGTGCTTTAAACGATGTGCAGAGTTCGATGTTACAAATCAAATCTGCATTTAGGGCTAATTATCCGGAACCCCTAAATTTTATTGCAGTTATTATAGGAGGATCGACCAAAAGCTATAAATTTAGTGTAGAAACTGCCGAATTTTTATCTAATAAAGTTCTGGCTATATCTGCCTATCATTCTTTACCGGCATTTATTAGTTTTAGTAGGAGAACTCCAAAAGACGTAAAAGAAATATTTAAAAATAAATTTCCCTGGCCGCATATTATTTATGATACGGAAGAGAATTTGCCAAATCCATATCCGGGAATTATAGGAGAAGGAGAATATATAATTATTACCGCTGATTCAATCTCTATGTGTAGTGAAGCTGCAAGTACAGGTAGGCCAATTTACGTTTTCTACCCGGAAAATTTTAAACTTAAGAAACATAGATTTTTCGTTCAGCAATTGATAGATATAGGTGTTGCAAGAACTTTAGATCAAACAACTATTTTTCTTGAAAAATATGACTATGAACCTCTATATGAAATAGATAAAGTTATAGGAATCATTAATAAGAAACTCGGTAAATAAAAAATATAAATATTTTTATGAGTTTTAAGCTAGACCCAATTCTAGAAAGAGATAGCCATTATTTAACCGAGCTAAAATTGTGTCAAATAAGATTAATAGATAATTCTAATTACCCATGGCTTATTTTAGTCCCAATGAAAAATAATATTATAGAAATTACCGATTTTGAACAAACTGATTATGACCTTTTTAATTGGGAAATAAGAAAAGTAGCTAAAATTCTTCAGAATGAATTTAAACCGGATAAGTTGAATATTGCCACCATCGGCAATGTTGTCCCACAGATGCATGTCCATATTATTGCAAGGTTTAAAAATGATACCTTATTTCCTAAAACGGTTTGGGGAAGTAAGTTTTTACCTTACGATGAAGAAAGTTTAAAAGCCATTAAAGATATTTTAGTTAAAGCTATCACTATCTATTAAATTAAGAAAACCAACTTTTTATAATTGTCTTTAACTAAATATGAAATTTTAGGTATGTACTTTGAGTGTTAAATGTATTATCGTTATTAAACTTTCAGTTCTATTTTTAAGTTATCGTAAATAAGTTATTATGAAGTTTGATTTTGATATAGCAGTTATAATTGCATTCTTATTACTAAATTTAATTTTTGGTCTAGCATCAGGGCGAGGTATAAAAAATATTCGAGAGTATGCTATAGGTAACAGAAATTTCAGTACTGCAACTATAGTAGCTACTATAGTTGCTACGTGGATTTTCGGTAGCGTTGTTTCACTAAATTTAATAGAAACCTATAACAATGGTTTATATTTTATAATTCCTGGGATAGCTGACGGAATATCATTTTTTATAATAGCTTATTTTTATGCTCCGCGCATGAGAGAATTTCTGGGGAAGTTATCGGTAGCTGAAGCTATGGGCAGTATATACGGTACGAATGTCCGTATAATTACAGCAGTTTCAGGAATAATCCCTGCTATAGGGAATATAGCTATACAGTTTTCAATTTTCACAATTTTGCTTAATTATTTATTCGGAGAACTAAATATTTATGTTTTAGTATTTAGCAGTTTAATAGTGATTACTTATTCAACTTTAGGAGGAATTAAATCGGTAACTTTTACCGATATGATACAGTTTTTTACTTTCGGAGTAGTAATTCCGATGATGGTTTTTTTAATCTGGCAAGAAATAAATAGCGTAGATGAAATTTCAAATATTTTAACAACAAACCCTCTTTTTGATTATAAAGAGGTATTAAATATTGAGAATCCAAGGTTTAGTGGTGTAATATTTTTATTTTTATTCTTTATGGTTCCCGGCCTCGATCCTGCTCTTTTTCAAAGGATAACAATGGCTAAAAGCACTATGCAAATTGCTAAAGCTTTTATTATTTCCGGAATTGTTATTACTTGTTTTTATATGCTTGTTGATTTTGCCGGTGTATTACTCCTCGCTGATAATGTAACTAATATAGACGAAAATAATGTACTGCAATATGTGTTAGATAATTATTGCCCTACTGGATTTAAAGGATTTTTTATGATAGGCATTATGGCGATGATAATGTCCACTGCTGATTCTTATATTAATACTTCCTCGATATTATTCTCTTATGATTTGTGCCAGTCTTTAGGCGTGAAGCTATCAGAACAAAAAACTTTATTATTAATCCGTATCTCTTCTTTGCTTATAGGGATTGCAGGGTTATTACTCAGTTTCTTTTCAGGAAATTTGCTTGAAATGATTTTAACTTCTCACGGATTTTACATGCCGATAGTGTCGGTCCCATTAATATTAGCCATATTCGGTTTTCGTAGTTCTAGCACAGCAGTATTAATTGGAATGGTTGCGGGTTTTGTTACAGTAATTTATTTTAAAATTTTTTCGAAAGTAGACAGTATTATGCCCGGTATGCTCGGTAACTTGGTATTTTTTATGGGAAGCCATTATATATTAGGTGAAAAAGGTGGATGGGTAGGTATTAAAGATAAATCTCCACTTCTTGCTCTAAGATTGGAAAGAAAAAGAAAAATTAACAATTTTTTCCAATCAATCAAAACGTTTAGCTTTATTAAGTTTTGTCAGAATAACACTCCAAAAGAAGAAAGAATATTCGTATATTTTGGCTTATTTTCTACGATTATAATATTTTCCAATGCCTATTCAGTGCCGAAAAATTTGTACGAACAATATATGTCTACCCTTAATTTTATATATTATTCAACATTAGTTTTATCGGCTGTATTTATAACTTACCCGGTATGGATTGAAAAATTTAAGAATAAAATCTTTATTTCTGTTTTATGGAATCTAACGGTATTTTACAACTTAGTTTTTTGCAGTAGTTTACTTGTGGTTATAAGTCTATTTAACCAAATAAATGTAGCAGTATTAATTACAGGTTTAATAACGGTTGCAATCCTCATGCGGTGGCAGGTGGCAATTTCAATGATTATAAGCGGAGTAGCTATGTCTATCTGGTTTTATGAAAATTATATAGAACTTGATTTTGTTCCTGATTATGTTGTTAATCTGCAATTTAAAATAATTTATTTTTTGTTATTGATAAGCACTGTATTAATTGCATTTTTAAAACCTAAACAAGAGCAAAATCAGCTTACGGAAGATAAAGTACTTCATTTAGACAGTCAGTTGCAAGATCATGCTATAAATTTGGAAAAGGCGTTAAAGGTGAAAAACGAGTTCTTACAGAATATTGAACATGAGGGGCATACCCCAATCACCGGGATTACCTCAACAGGTCAGGTGCTTTATGAATATTATGACCGCCTAAGTGACAAAGAACGTAAGGAAATGGCCAGGAATATTGCTAAAAGTTCTGATAGGTTACTCACGTTAGTAAACAACTTGATTGACGTTTCAAAACTGAGCACTATGAAATACCAATTAAATAAAACCCGAATAAATTTAACCGAGCTTTTATATAGCCGGCTTGAATATTGTAAGAAGTTATACCTAGAGCAAAAGAACTTGAATTTTTTAAACAGAATTGAAGAGAATGTGTTAATTGAAGGTGATCGACACTATATAACCTCAGCTATCGATAGTTTAATTATTAATTCAATAAAGCATGCTAGAGATGGTGATATAACTATAAGTCTACACAGGAGCGAATCTGAGCTTAAATTTAGCATAAGTAATAAGGGTGAAATACCACAAGAAGAGTTAAATGCTATATTTGAGCCATTTATAATTGGTTCAAATAGCCGTACCAAATCAGGTGCTATTCCTAATGGGCAAAGAGGTCTTGGACTTACCTTGTGTAAATTAGCTATAGAAGCTCATGGTGGGCGAATCTGGGCTGAAAATAGTCTGCACGGAGAGGTTATTTTTAAATTTACTATCCCGGTAAGTAAATTATCTTAATTGAGGTAGCCGCTTATATTGTTATCTTATCACATTAGAAGACCAAGCAATTGCTAAAATTGTCGCTAACGAAATGATGAACATGAACCACCCTACTACAAATGAAGATTTTGTATAATGGTATAACCCAAGGCAAATAGCTGGGGACATTTTTCCTATAACTGCCGTGCCTATTGAGTATCCAATACCGACTATTAAATATTTTTCTGGTTTACATATAATTGTATCGTACCATAAGTTTATAACGTCACTAAAAATAACCCCAATTAATATAATCCAAATTTTTATGGATAATATGTAAACAAATGAACTGGTTTCAATTAAGTACCATATCGGTATTATGGTAATTGCCATGATTCCGGTAGTAAATAATAACAGGTTTTTTATTTCAAATTTAAACAGAAGCGAGCCTACTATCGGAAGCAAAATCATATCTATGATTAAGAGGCTGGTATTAGAGGCCATCATGTTTTCTAAAGTAAACTCGGTAAATTCCGGGATTAAATTATTCATAATAATAAACGGTACCGAGTACGTGGTATAACTGAATCCGGAAGTGATTGCTACTCTCACTAATAGGTCCTTATTAGACCATAAAGTTTTTATGGTACCTATGGAGTATAACGATAAAGTCTCTCTGATATTAAGTGGTAATTTTTCAGTTTTATAAATTCTTAAGATATAACCGAATAATGCAGTAATTCCTCCAATTGCAAAACACATGCGCCAATATATAGTTTCCTCATAAGTAAGAGCAATAGTACTTACAAAAGATGCAAATACTATACCTAACATTACGGATCCCTGGTACAAATAAGAACTCTTTAAAGCCTCATTTTTATTTTTTTCTGATAAAATATATAGTTTTGCTATTGATATTTCACCTGCCGAAAAAGTCCCTGCAAAAAATCTAAGGATAATTAGAAAGATAGGAGCATAAACTCCTATTTGATTATAGGTCGGCAGCAAACTGAGAGCTAATGTAGTTATTCCTACTCCAATTAAAGAATATGATAAACTCACTGCCGGTCCAGAAGTTAGAGCTATTAAACCAAAAATGTAAGATCCTAATGGTCTTGTAATTATTGTAGTAGCTAAAACGCTATAAGCCAGTATTAAGGAAATTATCGGATTGGAATTAGGAAAAAACAATTGGGCAAATATCGGAGCTAAAAAACTATAGAGAGCCGTGTCGAAATGATCTACTGCGCTGCCAATTAAAATTGAGTAATCTCGTTTGGATAAATTTTTCATATATTATGGTATAATAATATTAAATTTACCAAGAGATGATCATCTTAAGGCGATGTTTTACATGTCCTTTAGGTACGAGTGCTATTTACCTCCCTTCGCAGGCATTATCCTGAATCAGGTAGATCAAATTCTAAAAATTTGAGTAGGGTATAATCTCAGCCTTTATTTGTGGCACCCCTGGTATATTTTATCCAAAATATATAAGTATTTTTTATTGTCAATGGACAGATAACTTTTTATTGCGTAGTAGTTTATCTGAATCGAGAGGGTGTTTAATGCTGTTAGAGGAAAGGTTTTATAACCATAAAAATTTTTTTTCTAAGGTTTGGTACCCGCGGCCGGACTTGAACCGGCACGAGCTAGGCTCCACAGATTTTAAGTCTATTATGTCTACCATTCCATCACGCGGGCACAAACTTGAGTCGCAATATTATTCGAAAAAGCTGGGCGGCGCAAGTTTTTTTTTCATCTAATTAGCTAGTTATAGTGTTCTTTTAACGTGGCCCGTATATAGCTGGCGGGGCCTCGTAATTTTGAATTCTTGATCTTCCCACATTTCTTTCCATTGAGAAACCCAGCCAGCTGTTCGTGCTACGGCAAATAATACTGTAAACATAGAAGCGGGAATTCCCATGGCTTTGTATATTATGCCTGAATAAAAATCTACATTCGGATATAGTTTTCTTTCGATAAAATATTCGTCATGAAGGGCGATTTTCTCTAATTCCATAGCTATTTCAAGCATCGGATTCCCTTTTAACTGACCTAGTTCCTCTAAAACTTCTTTGCAAGTTTCTCTCAGCACTTCTGCTCTTGGGTCATAATGCTTGTATACTCTATGGCCAAAACCCATCAAACGGAAGCTGTCATTTTTATCTTTTGCACGTTTTATATAAGTCGGGATGTTATCAACTGTACCTATTTCTGCCAGCATTTTTATTACCGCTTCATTAGCCCCGCCGTGAGCTGGTCCCCACAACGACGCGATACCGGCACTAACAGCAGCAAAAGGATTTGAGCCTGATGATCCGCAAGTGCGTACAGTCGATGTAGAAGCATTCTGCTCATGATCTGCATGTAGAATAAAAATTTTATCCAGAGCTTTGGCAAGTACAGGATTTACCTTATACTTCTTACTTGGTGAAGCAAACATCATATGCAGGAAGTTTTCGGTAAAATATAGTTCATCTAATGGATATACAAAAGCCTGGCTAAGCGAATATTTATAAGTCATTGCTGCAATTGTTGGCATTTTTGCAATCATTCTATGTGCTGCTAACTCTCTTCCTTCTACAGAAGTCATATCGGTACTTCCATGATAAAAAGCAGAAAGAGAACCTACTACCGATAATATAACAGCCATTGGATGGGCGGAGTGACGGAAAGCACCAAAAATATTTCTTGTTTGTTCATTAACAAGAGCGTGATAGGCGATATCTTCTCTAAATTCTTTATATTGGGTTTCAGTAGGTAGCTCACCGTGAAGCAGGAGGTATGAAACTTCAAGAAAACTTTTTTTCTCTGCTAGTTCTTTTATATCATAACCCCGATGTCTTAATATCCCGTTATCACCATCAATATAGGTAATACTAGAAGTACATGATGCTGTAGACATAAAACCAGGATCATAAGTAAAGTAACCGGTCTGGCTATATAATTTTGTAACATCTATTACATCCTGACCGATTGAAGCCTTTTTAATCGGTAACTTATGGACTTTATCTTTGATCTTAAGTTCGGCAAACTCTTCGCTCATTTTATACCTCTTGCTCTTGGTTTATCTACTTAGCAATTTACTACAATTTTTAATTGTAATTTATTGCAGAAAGGATTTACAACCAAAATAGTACAGTCAAATAGTTTCTTCGATAAATTGTTGTATCTTTATTAAATCAAACCAAGTGTCTTTCTTTTTAGCAGGTTGCCTAAGAAGATAAGCCGGATGGAAAATAGCCATAGTGGTAACTGGTTGGGATAGGTAGCTATTTTGGTAAAAATGCTTAGTGTTTCTCGCGGTATTAATACTAGCTTTTTCACCAAATAGACCGGAAACGGCAGTGCTACCAATGCAAATAAGCAGCTTAGGATTTATAAGAGCAATATGCTTTTCCAAAAATGGCTGGCAAATATTGATTTCTTGCTTAGTAGGTTTTCTATTGGCTGGCGGCCGCCAAAAAACTGTATTAGTAATATATATATTTTCCTTTCTTGATAGTTTAACCGTAGAAAGCATTGTATCTAAAAGCACGCCGCTTTCACCGCAAAAAGGAATACCGAATTCATCTTCTTTTGCCCCAGGTGCTTCACCTATTAACATTATTTTTGCTTCTGGATTACCATCTGCGAAAACGGTATTTAGGGCAAAATTTTTCAAACCGCAACCATTAAAATTTACAACTACTTCTTTTAACTTACTTAATGAATTGACACTATCAGCTAAAGCGCGAGCTTCTTTAATACTTAATATTTCTTTATCTCCATTAATATTATTAATAGTAGCAGTTTTTACTGGAGTAGGAGAATTCGTTGATTTCTTAATCATAATTTCCTCAGAACCTATTCCTGGCAGTTTGTTGTAATGGTGCTTTAATTCATTAATAAAAGAAATATCACTATCTTTTTTTGAAGAAAAATAATACTCTATGCCAATTGATTTAAGCC
Organism: uncultured Rickettsiales bacterium; assembly: GCA_903828265.1. GTDB lineage: Bacteria > Pseudomonadota > Alphaproteobacteria > Rickettsiales > Rickettsiaceae > Megaera. Next base: position 7,545 of record CAIKLL010000181.1, on the reverse strand, counting down.
ATTTTATATATTCTAATTTTTGAGCTATATTGTTCATAGGTATTTTACCTATTAAGTTAAAGGTTTTTATCCACTAAATCAAGATTAATCATTGCTCTATAATATGTCCCGACACAATTTTAATATACCTGAAAATTTGGATGGTTTAAGAATAGATAAAGCTCTATCTTTATATTGTAGCGGTACTTCAAGAAGTCAAATCCAAAAAGCTATAAAAGACCAAAAGTTGCTACTAAACGGTCAGATTATTTCGAGTTTGTCGTTACGGGTAAAAAAAAACGATAATATTGATCTACTTATTGAAGAACAAGCAATATCCGGAATCATACCGTCTAATATTCCACTAGATATTATATATGAGGATAACGACTTAATAGTATTAAATAAATCTTCTTTTATGACAGTCCATCCGGGAGCTGGGGACTATAAAGACACTTTAGTTAACGCTTTGCTTTATCACACTGATAAATTATCGGATGAAAGTGGAGAAATTAGACCGGGTATTGTTCACAGGTTAGATAAAAATACGTCAGGTTTAATGGTGGTAGCAAAAAATAATTTGACTCATCGAGGACTTGCTACACAAATTGAGTCACGAATACTGAAAAGAAAATATAAAGCTCTAGTGTGGGGGATAATTAAACCTTCTGATGGAATCATAAGTCAACCGATGGCTCGAAGTAAATTAGATCGAAAAAAGATGACAACCGTAAAATCCGGAGGTAAAACTGCAACTACCCATTATAAAACATTAGAAATTTTCAAAAGCGGTATGTTCAGTTTGGTGGAATGTACGCTTGAAACTGGTAGAACTCATCAAATTCGGGTGCATTTAAGCCATATCGGTCATTCGATAGTAGGAGACCAGACTTATGGAAACAACAAAAGGAAAATCCTAGGCTGTCCTGAGGATATAAAAGAGATACTTATTAAATTCAACCATCAAGCTTTGCACTCTTTTTATATAAGTTTTATTCATCCTATAAATAATACATTGATGGAGTTTGAAAAAGAAGTTCCGGTTGATTACCGTGATCTCCTAGATTATTTAAAAACAAGTTAGTTGACTTTAAATAGGTTTGTAAATAAAGTCTTTTTAATAATCGGAAGTTCTTGTCCTTAAAATGAAAAAACTAAGTATTTTATTATCTATCTTATTTTTATTCCTATTACCCGCTTGTTCTGATAATAAAGATAGCACTACTTGGATTGTGGGTACTAGTGCTGATAATCCCCCATATGAATTTATGCAAAATGGTGAAATAGTGGGATTTGATATTGATTTTATCAATGAGATTGGAAAATTTTTAGGCAAAAAACTTGAATTTAGAAATATGGAATTCCACAGTTTGCTTGCGGCATTATCTACAAGCAATGTGGATTTGGTTATTGCCGGTTTATCGACTACGCCGGAGCGTTTAACAAGGGTTGAGTTTTCTATTCCTTACATTTCTTCAGAAATTGGGGTTTTATACAGAAAAGAGGATAATTTTGCAAATTATAAAGATTTAAAAGGAAAAAAAGTAGGAGCACAGCTCGGTACAACATGGAACTTAATTGCTAATGAGCTAGCTAGAGATAACGAATTTACCATTACCTCTTTATCCGGTAATTTAATGCTGGTAGAAGAGCTAAAATCCAGGCGAATTGATGCGTTAGTGTTAGAAGCGGCCCAAGCTAGAAAATTCATAGAGATTTATCCGGATTTAGCTAGATTTACTGACAAAAATTTAAGTTCTTCATTCGCTATTGCAATGCCCAAAAATTCTCCTCATAAACAGGATATAGATCGTGCGATTAAAGCTCTACAAGATAAAGGGATAACTCAGGCTTTAGCTAAAAAATGGGGATTAACTGGTGCAAAGTGATGAATTTAAAGCAGCAGTAGGCAAATATCCTACCGGTATAACTATCGTTTCAACTACCCATGCTAACAAATTTTACGGATTTACAGCTAATTCTTTTACTTCGGTTTCTTTAGATCCTGCTTTGATTTCGTTTTGTTTAAATGTAAAATCTGGGAGTTTTGACGCTTTTTCTAATACAAAATATTTTGCCATTAACATTTTATCAAGTCAGCAGCTAGATTTAGCAGCACGGTTTGCCTCTTCAAATATTGATAAATTTCATAATGTTAATTTTACAGAAAATAATTTTGGCATACCGCTGATAGAGAATGTTTTAAGCTGGATAGAATGCGAAAAATATAAACAGATAGAATGCGGAGATCATTATATTTTTATAGGTAAGGCTTTGAAAGTAACAATAAACAGCAGTTTAGATTCTATTTCTCCTCTTGTTTATTATGGAAAATCTTATAAAGAATTAAAATGAGTATTATTAACATTGGATTACATGGGGCGTCGGGAAGGATGGGCACCGCAGTTGCAGAAGCTATTGCCAAGCAAAGCAATAAATTTGTTCTGGTTACAAAATTTTCAAAACGGCATAATCAGGATAAATTATTCAATTTTTGTTTCCCTGCTGATATAATAATTGATTTTTCTACTCCGGATGCGTTAGAAAACCTACTTAAAATATCTACCGAAGTAGGTAAAAAGTTAGTTATAGGTACTACTGGCTTATCTAGTGCTCATATTAAAGAAATTGAAAAAGCTTCAAAATCAATTGCAATATTATACTCCCCCAACATGAGTATAGGGGCAAATCTGATAATAGAAATGGCGGGCAGGATATCCAGGATTTTAGAAGATTATGATGTAGAGATTATTGATATTCACCACAGGCATAAAAAAGATTCCCCTTCCGGAACTGCTCTTGCTATTGGCCAAAACATAGCTAAGTATAGAGACCGGAAGTTCGAAGAAGTAGCCGTTTTTGATAGAGCTAATCAAGGGATTAGGAAAGAGGGAGATATAGGTTTCTCTCCTCTTAGATCAGGAGGAATCTGGGGAGAGCATGAGGTGATATTTGCAGGATCTACTGAAGTAGTAACCATTGGTGCCAGGGCCCTAAGTAGAGAGGTATTTGCAAATGGAGCTTTATTTGCGGCACGCTGGTTAAATACCATAACTAAGCCTGGTCTTTATCGAATGCAGGATATATTAAAGATTTAATCTCAGTTATTTTCTTATACGAGACTTTTCTCCCCCAAAGAGTGAAGAGGAGATTACCTGGTTCACTAAAATACGGTTGGTTTGGCTGGAATTTTTGCATCTGGAGGCCTAATGTATAGTGGTCCTATATCTTGATTTATTTCTCCTTTAATTATTTTTTCATCGGCATATTTACAAACTTGTGTGGCATTAATTTTTGCAAAACGGGGCAATATATTAATATTAGCATTTTGCTTTATTTGATCATATACTTCAGCAGTACCGCTTCCCGTACAGACTATTTGCTTTTTTTTATCTCTAAATAAATTAGAAACCTGGTCAATATCAATTAATCCATATTGGCCTTTATTACCTTCTGGATCAAATTCCTGATAATATAGCTGATTCCTATAAGCATTGAGTAAAACCACTGCTTTATCAAAATGTTTTACCTGGTGTTGTAAACGGTAATAAGACATCTCAAAATTCGAAATTGCTATGCCTTGTATGTTACTAGATACTAAAATACCTTCTGCTGTAGCTAGGCCAATCCTAATACCCGTAAAACTTCCCGGTCCATTAGTAAGAGCTAGATAATCAATATCTTTATAATCATAGTTTATTGATTGTAAAGCTCTTTCAATTAATAAAATTAATATTTCTGCCTGCATAGAAGGTCTTAAATCCTCTCTATAGGCAAGAATCTCCTGACCGGCTGAAATAGCAACGCTACAGCTATTATTAGAAACATCAAAAGCAAGTATACGATTTACCGGTTTCATAATGATTAATATTTTAAAAGCTCTAATTTATTTGTATATTATCTGTAATTTTAAAATCAAACTTAAAGAAAAATATATGATTAATCCAGCAATATTTAGAGCATACGATATTAGAGGCAGCAATAATGACCTCTCTCCTGAGCTAGCATATAAGATTGGTTTTTGTTTTGCAAAAATTGTTTTATTAGCACAGCATGAAGCAGAATCAAATCTTATTTGCGTAGGCAGAGATGGACGCCTCAGTTCTCGAGAACTTTGTAATGCTCTGTTACAAGGAATAAAAGCAGCTGGCGCAAAGGTTAAATATATAGGTTTAGTAGCCACACCTACTTTATATTTTGCAGATAAAACTTTTTCTGCTTCCGGTAGCATTATGGTTACCGGCTCTCATAACCCAAAGGAGGATAACGGTTTTAAAATGGTAAAAAATAATGCCCCTTTCTTTGGTTTAATGATTCAGGCATTAAGAAAAAAGATAGAAGAATTTAACGGTCCCAATATTGAAATAAAAGTTAATGATGCCCAAGAAGATATTGATCTTAGAGAACAATATATAGATAGAATATTATTAAATAGAAAATTTAGGGAGAATTTAAAAATAGCTTTCGATCCGGCAAATGGAGCAGCCGGGGAGCTAGTTTCAATCCTGTGTAGAAAATTACCTTGCCAAACCTTTGCTATCAACGAGAAAATTGACGGAAATTTTCCTGCCCATGATCCAGATCCAACTATCCCTAAAAATTTAGACCAATTAAAAAATTATGTTTTGGAGAATAATTGTGATGTTGGTATCGGTTTTGATGGAGATGCTGATAGAATAGGAATTATTACTAAGAAAGGAGTCTTTGTTCCTGGTGATCAGCTCCTTTGTATATATGCAAAAGACGTAATAACAAAATCGCCTGGGGCAAAAATAATCGCGGATATTAAAGCAAGCGGGGTAATATTTGATTATGTAAAAGAAATTGGAGGTGTTCCAATAATGTGGAAAACCGGACATTCATTTATTAAAGCTAAAATAAAAGAATCCGGTGCAAAGCTAGCTGGAGAAATGAGCGGACATATATTCTTTGCTGATGAGTATTATGGATATGATGACGGTTTATATGCAGCGGTCAGGTTAATAGATATTATGTCAAATTCCTTGGAATCAATAGATGATATGATAGAGAAATTGCCAAAAGTGTATAATACTGCAGAAATAAAATTAGCTGTTAATGATGCAATAAAATTTAAAATAATTGAGAGTATTAAAGAATTAATTAAAGATCGCAATATTGATTTTGTTGATATAGATGGTTTACGCGTACCCACTAAGCATGGTTGGTGGTTGCTTAGGGCTTCAAATACTGGTCCGGCTATTATTGCTAGGTGTGAATCATCGACAGAGAAGGGGCTAGAAATTATAAAAAATGAATTGAGAGAGATATTATCTAGATATAATATTAATTTAAATTGATTATCCCTTCTTAAATCTAGTTTTTGTAATCAAGATGAGCAATATTACCTTCAAGCCATTGAGTAAATCCCATCTGGATTTGTTGCTAAAATGGCTAGAGATTTCTCATGTAAAGGCATGGTGGGATCAGGATGTCAAATGGACGATGAAGTTAATTAAGGAGAAGTATGGTCATTATATTAAGGGGTACAAAAACTTAAGCTTGAGGAAAAAATCATTAAAAAGCCTATGTGGGCTTTTATCATTTTTTTTGAGGAAATGCCAATCGGTTATATTCAATATTATAATGTACATGATTTTCCCCGTGAACAAGGCCATGATATTTCAGAATTACCTGCCTCTTGTGCTGGAGTGGATTGGTATATTGGCGAAGTGGAATTTACCGGTAAGGGTATTGGAACTAAAGCATTAAGCTATTTTTTAAATCAACATGTTTTCCCTTTCTTTGAGTATGTATTTGTTGATCCGGATACTGCTAATACTCGTGCAATTAGAGTTTATACAAAAACAGGATTTACAGTGATTAAAAAAGTAAATGGTGGTAAAATTACCTGGATGTTATGCGAAAAGGGTTAAGATTATGCAAATTATTTCAGGATCAAGTAATAAGCTGCTAGCTAAGAAAATCGCTGAAAATACCGGTTATAGATTACTTAATACAGAAATTAGAAATTTTAGCGACGGTGAATTAAGAGTAGAAATTCAAGATAGGATTGAAAAAGACGTAGCTATAGTACAATCTACCTCTTCTCCTGTTAATGACCATCTTATGGAACTGTTACTTTTGATAGATACAGCTAAAAGGGCAGGAGCAGAAAACATAATCGGTATAATCCCTTATTTTGGTTATAGTAGGCAAGATCGTCCTACCTATCAGCATGGTCCAATATCTGCTAGTTTAGTAATTAAGCTGTTGGAAAGCGCGGGAATAACAAAAATTATAACACTTGACCTTCATTCTAAACAATTAGAAGGTGTATTTAATATTCCAATTTTTAACTTTGATCCAGCAAGTATATTTTTTCCATTTTATGAAGATAGCCAAGATGTAGTTGTGGTTTCTCCTGATATAGGCGGTATCAGTAGAGCTCGTAACTTTTGCTCACTTTTCGGTAAAAACCTAGTAGTTATTAATAAGTCCCGTGATGCTAACAATGAATGTTTTATGAGTGAGATAATTGGTAATGTTAAAAATAAAAAATGTATTATAATTGATGACATAGTAGATAGTGGAAATACTCTATGCAAGGCCGCAGAAACTTTAAAAATTAATGGAGCTTTGACTATCGACGCGTATGTTACTCACCCTGTTTTATCAGGAAATGCAAAAGAAAAACTCATGCTTTCCCCAATAGATAAAATTTTTGTTTCAGACTCAATTTATCATCGTTCCTTACCTGATAAATTTGTAACTGTATTTATCGATGAATTGTTAACGCAGAAGTTGTAATTGATTTTTGTAAAAACATATTATACAAGCTATAATATAACTTTAATCAACAATTAACCTGTTTTATAAAATGCTTTATATAAAAAAATCTGTAATTTTTTTTACTATTCTTATGATTGCCCTAAGTTTAAACAATTTTGTTAAAGCTGGTCATGATATTATAATTAGTAACTTAGTAACTAAATATCTTCAATTTCAAGATAATTTAGGTAAATCTACCTCTAAGAATCATATTAAGGAAATAAAAAAACTTTTTGTACCTGAAATAGTATGCATAGAAGATGGTCAGGTCTTTGCAAAGGGTTACCATGAATTAGAAAAACGTTATTTAGAACTTAAAGAAATGTATGGTAATTGGGGGGTTGTATTACAGAAACAAAATATTTCTGAGAATGGCCTGACAGTTACGATACAATATGAACTTATAACTGAAAAAGCTGGTATCTTTCACGTGGTCTCAATATTGCATATGTCAAAAGATCAGAAAATTTCCGTGGTTGATGAATCATATTATAGAGTAGATACTGAATTGGATGATGATTAAGCTTCCTCGTACGTATCAACTATAAAATCTTTAAAAGTTTTTCCCGTATTTATGTCACATAAAATTAAAAATTACCTAAAATTAGAAAAAGAAGTTAAACAGATTTCTCATTTAAACGCCAGTTTAGGATAAACAACAATAGAAAAGGTTAGATATATTGGTTTTGCAGGATAGCAAGTGTTGAGTTATGATGTATTTTTTAACAAAAGATCGATAACTCAACATGAAAAAATGTATCACAACTGTGTATTATT
>CAIKLL010000180.1 GCA_903828265.1 uncultured Rickettsiales bacterium | reverse complement strand
CTTATCTCAAGAACTTCTTGACGATATAGAACAGAGAATGAATAATCAGCCCAGAAAATGCCTTGGTTACAGAACACCTACCGAGGTCTTTCATAATCGCAAATTGCAGTATGTTGCGCTAGATTATTGAATTCGCCCTTTATTAATGATTTCAATTTCTTCAGTTTCTCGGCAGTAAGAGCTTTAGGCCTACCGCCTCTTCTACCTTTACTATGGGCGGCATCAAGACCCGCTTTTACTCGCTCGGTAATCAGAGTTCTCTCCATTTCGGCAAAGGCTGCGCACATTGTAAATAATAGCATTCCCACCGGAGTAGTCGTATCAATATTGTTCTCTAACGAGATAAACTCGATACCGTTTTTCTTAAAATCGTTTATAAGTTCAATTAGCTTGGTCATTCTTCGCCCTAAGCGGTCTAGGCGCACTACACAAATAGTATCGCCTTCCCTTAACCTACCAATTAATAAATTGAGCTGAGATCTATCGTCTTTACTACCGGAAACTTTTTCTTGGTATATTTCCTGGCAACCTGCTTTTTTTAGTTTTTCAATTTGAATTTCTAAACTTTGCTCATTTTTAGAAACTCTTGCATAACCGAATTTCATCTTTACCTTTTTAACTTTTAAAAATCTGTTTCAAAAACCTAAATATAAGGTATTTTTTGACAAAGTCAATTGGCTCTAGTTTTGGAATAGTTTTTTGAGAATATAGTTTAAAAAAATGGCTGTTGTTTTGGAATCACAAAAACATGTGTTTTTGAGACTTAAAATTTATAGTTATTGCTAATTTAGTATAATCGTGATATACTAAATTCTTAAGATATTAAATTAATGTTTTATTATGTCATTACATCAACAAGTAAAAGTAGTAGGTAATAACGGACAGTTATCTCTTGGTAAAGAATTTGCAGGTCAAATGGTATTAATAGACCAATTAGATAACGGTACTTGGCTTATAAAAAAAGGAGAGTTTATTGCAGACTCCGAAAAATGGTTATATCAGGCAAACAATCTGGCTAAATTAGATCAAGCTTTATCTTGGGCAGAAAATAACAGACCGAGTGAAAACCTTGAAACTATAGCCAAGAAAGTGGAAAATGACTAAAATTAAAATAGACCTAAATAACCCAGAGTTCCAAAAAGACTTATTCTCTCTTCAAAAAAATGAGCAATTAGCATTAATTAAAACTTTAAGAAAGATAAGTAGCTTTACTTGGGATGAATTATACAAAGATCAAGGGTTAAAATGGGAAGCTATTATATCTAAAACTACAAAATCCGGGCATCGTATTTATTCTTTTAGATTCTCGAAAAAATATAGAGTTTTAGCCTTACGAGAAGATTCTTATTTACGCTTACTCACATTACATACAGACCATGACAGCGCCTATAAATAACGTCTACTAAATCGAAAAGTAGTCTCTTGTGTCTACTATATGCTGATTTACCATTTAATGTACAGCTTTTTTGAGTGATTTTCGGGTGTCTTCTAATTTATAAATTCGTAGACACGCGATAAAAGAATTATTTATACCTCTATTAATTAATTTTTTATTGAATTATTAACTATATTTTAGCCAGTCCTCTAGGTTATATCACTTAGAGGCGACTAGAACCATAAGTATAAAATGCCTTAATTTTTCTTGTTAAACACATTTAGTTAGAAATCCTAATAGTCTTTGGACATTTAATAGTTCATTTATTATTAGTTAGTTGAGCCTAGTGTGATTGTTTTTGTTATTAAACATTCTAAAATCATTTTATCCATATATTGCCCTACCCTTCCTATTCCTAATATTAAAAATAGTT
>CAIKLL010000179.1 GCA_903828265.1 uncultured Rickettsiales bacterium | reverse complement strand
CCTTTAATTAAAGTGGCGTCTTTGATTGCGTCACTATTAAAAGTGCTAAAAAAACCCAATAAATGAGATGCATTATATACGGGGGCTTCATCAAGTAAGATTAAGTTTTGATCTGCGGCCCCTCCCCTAACATAAAAACCACTATTTCCCTCTCCTGCCGATTTTACCCCAGGTAGTAATTGGATTGTTTTTAAGACATCTTTTTCACCAAATAATACTGGCACCCTACTAATGGATTTCATATTAAGCGTTTCCGTTCCCATCTGGGCTTTCATCAGATTGTCATCTTTTCGCTTAGATTCTACTACCACTTCTACTAATTGATTCTTGGATTCTAAAAAAATCGGAATGGACATGGGTTCATTCAATGTAATAGGTATTCTTTTTTCTTCATAACCAACATAACTAATTCTTAGATCATATTTACCTTTTGGTAAACTAATTGCAAAAAATCCGTATTCGTTTGAGGTAACTACAATATTGGCTAATTGATCCACTTTTATAATAGCGCCCATAATGGATTCACCATTCATCTTATCCTTTACAGTGCCATTCACCGTTGTTTTTTCTTGTGCCTTTATGGGTTGAAGAAGTGCCATTAAACCTAATGAGAATAGTAAGATATATTTTCTATTAATTAATAGCATTTGCAAAAATATAACTTTATTGGCTTGTTGTAATAAGTTTTAATTAGGATGGGAGAATAAATAACGAAGAATTAACATAAGTACTTAGTAGATATTCTAAATTAAGAATATCTACTAAGATGTTATCAGCTTAACATTAGAAATAAGAGTGTTTAAGCCAATCTTTACTTTTTATTTTTAGCTAACTTAAAGTATAGAACTAAGGAAGATTTAGTGCAGCGATATTGGCATTCTTAAATTGATTATTAAAAAGTTTAGTAGCCTCATAAATAGCTTCTAATTTTATTTTCTCTTTATCCCAGCTTGCTTGCAAATCCACTAATTTATTTCTTACTCCATTAGTTATCACTGGATCACTAACATCTACTAAGCCTTTGATATAAAAGAATTCAACATTTAATTTACTTGGCCAATTAATTACATCCTGTCCATTCTGTGTTCTACTTTCTACAATATTGGCTTCCCATGTATCAATCTTAGTAATTATGCTAGCAGCTTCCTCTTTAAGCGCTTTAGCGTCTGGAATACTAGCTAATGTTTCGCTATAATATTGTAATTGCTTTTTTACTTTTCTTACATTATTCACTGCAGTATGAATATCCGTAATACTTTTACTAATGGTGGCAAGTGTGCTTTGTTGTAATTCCCAATCTTCCTTATTTGCTTTAATAAATGGATTTGGTAATACTGTAATCGCAGTACTGCTTGTTTGAGCTTTTGAAGAATCGGTTTTATTTGGATGAAGTACTAATCTGGCCTGATAGGACCCCGGGGCAACGGCATAACCAGCATAACTGCCCAATACAAACACCCCATTTACATCTGGGCTTTCTGAATGGGTTCTAAAATTCCATAAAAATCTATTGTGCCCTTTTTTACTACTTAATAAAGTTTCTGGCGATGGTCCCCCAGGATACTTTTTATAATTATCATCTTTTATATTGGTGAACGATCTAATCACCTGCCCGTTACTTCCAATAATTTCTAATGTTACTGTATCCTTTTCGTTGAGTGTTGAAGGTAAATAATAATCTAAAATAACTCCTTCTGGAGCATTTTGTCCTTCTCCATTTTTTTCTGGCAAACCATTCCCTGATCCATATTTATATGCAGGCTTTGGCGATATTAATTTAAGTTCTCCTACATTATCAAATGGTGTATTTTGTTGAATGACACTTACATCATCTAAAATCCAGAATGCCCTACCTGCAGTAGCCGCTACTAAATCATTGTCTCTAATCATAATATCGGTAACAGGAACAATAGGTAAATTTAATTGCATTGTCGCCCATGTACTTCCTGCATCATTAGAAATATAAAAGCCTCTCTCGCTACCTGCATACAAAATATTTTTTTCTTTTTTGTCTTCACGAATTACTTTTATAAAATCTGTTTCCTTAACTCCTTTATTTATTGTTGTCCATGTAACCCCATTATCTGTTGTCTTATAAGTGTAAGATGCATAGTCATTTAACTTGTACCTAGTAGCACTCACATATACTACTCCTTTATCAAAGGAAGATACCTCAATGCTATTAATTTGAGACTCTTGTAAATCGGCAGGTGTAATATTTTTCCAATTATTACCTCCATCTGTTGTTACATAAACCAACCCAAAATCGCTACCTGTATAAATAGTGTTAGAGTCTAATGGAGATTCACTCACATAAAAAATAGTATTATAATTTTCTCCACCAGCACCTTCATTGGTAAACGGCATACCGCCAGGTCCTT
>CAIKLL010000178.1 GCA_903828265.1 uncultured Rickettsiales bacterium | reverse complement strand
GCCAACCTGAATATGAAAAAAAGATTAAAGACTTTCCAATTTGATCTTACAATATACCATATGTGTTAACAAATTTTAATCCCGATGTCCCGAATGCCCTCGTTCTTAACACTGGTCCACATTATGTTTTTCGGCACTTCAAATACTAACAATTTTTAATCCCAATGTCCCAAATGCCCTCATTCTTAACACCGGTCCAATTTTTGAGCTAGTAGATAATTTTCTGTAAGAACATAATGAATACTAGGTTTTATAGGGTAATTTGTGAAAAACTATTCAATATTGTGGAAAAAGAAAATAATAATAAGAAAGCGGTCTTCGGCCATACCAACAGGTTACATGAAGGCAAGCATTCTAAAGTATAGGTAAATAATTATTTTATGCTAATCTCCTTAAATTCTCCTGGTTTCAAGTTACTTAGTTCGTATTTACCGTATTTGATTCTAATCAAACGGTTTACTTTTAGGGAAAAATATTCAAAAATCTTTCTAATTTCCCGATTTTTTCCTTCAGTTAATATTACTTCAAACCATGAATTTGTAGAACCTTCTGAAATTAACCTGATCGATTTTGGCTTATAAATTATATTATCAATTGTTAATGGATGGGATTTATTCTGTGCTATATAGGTGATCAAACTTGAAATTTTACCATGTGCACGTACTTTATAAACCCTGTCAATATTATTTCTCGGCGATTCGAGCTCTTTAACTAAAGTACCGCTATTGGTAAGTAATAACAGCCCCTCACTGTTTAAATCTAATCTACCTATGGAAATTACCCGAGGCAAGTAAGGCTTCAAAGCCCCAAAAACTGTTGGTCTGTTGTGAGGATCTTTATGGGTGGTAATCAAGCCAACCGGTTTATAATACAACCAAAGCCTTGTTTGCTCCGCCTCGCTTATTACTTTTCCGTCTACCTCTACTACATTTTCTGGAGTAACGCTAATTACTGGAGTGTTGATGGTTTTTCCATCTATTCTGACTCGTCCTTGGAGAATCATTTCTTCAGCTTGTCGTCTTGAACAAACTCCGGCTGCAGCAATAAATTTTGCTATTCGACCGGAGGTAAATTTGTTCATAAATTATACTACAATGTTAACTATTTTTTGGGGAACAATAATAAATTTTTTGATTTCTGCACCATTGATATATTTTTGAATAGCGGGCAGGTTGATAATAATCTTTTTAATATCTTCTTGGCTTGTATCAACAGAAAAATCATGAGTTGCCCTAAGCTTGCCATTAATTTGTATAGCCACTGTGTAACTGTTAACTTGTAATTTTGATTGGTCAAAACTAGGCCAGCTAGTTTTATATAAAGGAATATTATTACCGATTTTTTGCCAAAGTTCTTCAGTAATATGGGGAATGAAAGGGTTTAGTAATTGAATAACAGTTTTAATACCGAAATAACTATTAGTTAAGTCGCCTGATTCCTTAGACATCTCATCCGAAACATAATTAAATAATTCACGAATCCTTGCGATTGCTTTGTTTAAACGATAGGCTAAAATATCTTCAGTAACGTTTTTTATAGTAGCATGAACCTGACTGTTAAGTTCGTTATTATTTTTGCTATTCGACTTATCTTTTTTCAATAAATTAAATATTTTATCTGTTTGAGCAGTTAGTTTAGCAATAAATTTTTTACATCCATCAATTCCGGCATTGGACCATTCTAAATCTCTTTCAGCAGGGCTATCAGAAAGAACAAACATTCTAATAGTATCTGCTCCATGGGTTTCAAGCATAAGATCAAGGTCAATAACATTATTTTTTGATTTGCTCATTTTCTCGAGCTTACCCTCATAAACTTCTTCTCCTGTGATTTTATGAAAAAATTTACCATTTTTTGTTTCCACCTCGCTTGGGTATAACCATTTCCCGGATTTATCCTTATAAGTGATATGTAAAACCATACCTTGGGTTAAAAGGTTTTTAAACGGCTCACGTATATTTAAATATTCGATATCAGCCATTGCTTTAGTAAAAAACCTAGCATAAAGCAGATGTAATATCGCATGTTCTACCCCTCCTATATACTGGTCAACAGGTAGCCAATAATCGCAACTTTTTGTGTCAACCATTTCGCTGCTGTGAATATTACAAAAACGGGCAAAATACCATGATGATTCGAAGAAAGTATCAAACGTATCAGTTTCCCGGGTTGCTTTGCCTTTACACTTAGGGCAATCTACGTGTTTCCAAGATGGATGATGTTCAAGAGGATTTCCAGGCTTTTCAAAGCTAACATCTTTAGGTAGCTCCACTGGCAATTCGTTAACTGGAACCGGCAGAGTACCACATTTCTCGCAGTAAATTATAGGAATAGGACACCCCCAATATCTTTGTCTCGATATTCCCCAATCTCGAAGACGATAATTAATTTTGCGAGTACCAATTCCAAGTTCTTCAAATTTACTTATAACTTTTTCTCTTGCATCTTTTACCGTCATACCGGTTAAAAATGAAGAATTAATGATTATATCGTTTTCTTTGTAAAGGTATGCTCTGGAAGTTAAATCAATATTGCCGTCTCTGGAAGTAGCAATTTGCCTTACAGGTAAATTTTTTGTGTTCTGGCTTAGCTCAAAATCTCTTTGGTCATGTGCAGGGCATCCATAAATGGCACCACTGCCGTAATCCATCAAAACGAAGTTCGCTATTATAATCGGTAATTTAATGTCCTTATCAAACGGATGTGCAGCAAATAAACCGGTAAAAACAGCTTCCTTTTCAGCTTTTTCTATCTCAGATTCAGCTGTAGAATTATGGATGCATTTATCAATAAATTGTTTTATTTCATCAGTCTGTTTAATTTCTTCAATAAATGGGTGGTTATAAGCTATTGCCACAAATGTGGCTCCAAAAATCGCTTCCGGGGTGGTTGTGTATACTTCAATTTTTTGGTCACTATCTAACACATTAAAGTGGAAACTCGCACCTTGAGATTTATCAATCCAATTTTTTTGCATTATCTTGACCTTATCCGGCCAACCATCTAAACTATCAATATCTTTTAATAATTCTTCATTATATTTTGTAATTTTTAGAAACCATTGTTTTAGATATTTTTTTTCAACTAATGCTCCTGATCTCCATCCCCGCCCATTTTCTACTTGTTCATTAGCGAGTACTGTTTGATCAACAGGGTCCCAGTTAACAATAGACTCCTTCTGATAGGCTAAGCCTTTATTGAATAAGTCAATGAAAAATTTTTGTTCTTGTTTGTAATAACTCGGGTCGCAGGTGGTAAGTTCTCTTTTCCAATCGTATGAAAGACCGATGGCTTTTAATTGCTTTTTCATTACTTCAATATTAGAGTAAGTCCACGCTCCAGGATGTAATTTGTTAGCAATTGCTGCATTTTCAGCCGGTAAGCCAAAAGCATCCCAGCCCATAGGATGAAGAACATTATAGCCCTTAGACCTGAAAAAACGGGCAATTACGTCTCCAATAGAATAGTTACGTAAGTGTCCTACATGGCATTTTCCTGAAGGATAAGGCCACATTTCAAGGACATAATATTTAGGTTTTTGGGAATCATTTTCTGCAATAAAGGCATTACCTTCATCCCAGGCTCTTTGCCACTTCTCTTCTATTTCTTTTATATTCATAGGAATATATGATTATTTATCTGCCTGGTATAAAGCTCTTGCTTTTCTAATTATTTTATCTTCTAGAATACTGCCGATAGCAGACTCTTTGTACTCCGTAGACCATTTGTTTCCTATTTTGGTACGCTCGTAGGCTTTAACATCTAATGCTTCAGAGCTTATCACCTCATCCTTAATGAAAACATTAATTTTAAATTGGGTGTTAGGTTGTCCTTTAGGGCTATACCATTCGGTAATGATTACTCCTCCAATACTATCTGCTGAGGTTAACGGTGCAAAATCAAGGACATCTAGGGTTGCTTGGTAAAGATATTTATTTACATTACCAACCTTGGATTTTGTAGCAGTGCTTTTGGTTTTCCCTGGTCTAAAAACAAGTCCTTCTCCTTGTAGCAGTGAACCCATCTCGTCCATCTCAGTTTCAACTCTTGATTTTGGGTAATCTCCAGCTAAACTAGAAGATACATATGCTAGTAACACAAATAAGAATGAGAAAAGCTTAAGTTTCATAGTAATAAATAAATTATAGTTTAGTTAAAATTTTTGTTTGCATTAATACTAGGAATATAATGTTTTTTATAAATAATACAACTAAAAAGGGGAAGAAATGCGGTATTGTTATAAATTACTTATTAATTCCTTTGAGCGTATTTTAATCATCTCCACTCCCGGTTGATTAAAAGGGTTAACTTTTATTAAATGACCAATTATAATTATTTCGAGCATTAAGTGACATGTGATTGCGCCAAAAGTTTCCGCTGATAATTCTCTTAAAATAACGCTTCTTATAGGTAACTTTTTTAAGCTAAGAGCATTTATGGTTGCGGTAAAATTTGCTTTATTAATATCAGGTAAACCTTTGTGTACTAGATATCCGAGTTTATCTAAATTACTTGTTTTATACTCTCTTATTTCTCGATTAAATTTTTCTATATAAAAAAAACTGAAATATTTATCTTGCGGCCCTTCTAAATATAATTGCAGCATACTATGCTGGTCGTTCGGTCCCAGACCTTTTAGGGGCGTATAACCTTTACCGTCTTTACCTAAAGATTCTGCAATAATTTGAGAATACCATTCTAAAAATGGCAAAAATCTTTGGAGATAACCAATATTTACTAATGTATTTTTATTGGAAAAATATATGGAGCTTGCGCTTAACATGACTGGACTTTTAGCTAAATTAGAGTAAAAATTATCGATAACTTTATTGGCGCCTGAAAGATAAGAGAGTATGTCAACTCCTGCGACTAGTCCCACTAAGAGAGAAACAGAAGAAAGTCCAGAATATCTTCCGCTAATTCCTTCTTGATGAGGAAGTAGTGTAGCACCGATTTCTCTAGCTATATCTTTTAATATCCCTGCTTTAGGGTTAGTAATAAAAAAGGCTCGCAAGCCAATATCTGTAATATTATTTTTTTGGTATTCTCTTATTAAACATCCTACTAATGCATTAGTTTCTAAGGTTTCTCCGGAATTACTAATTGCGATAAAGCCAGTATTTTTTATCTCTATAGTCTTCATGAGGTCGGCAAAGAAAAATGGATCGGTATTATTCAAGAAGTGTATTTTCGGAGAGGCTGGATCACATCCTAAAAAACTTACCAACATTTCAGGATTAAGGGTGGCTCCTCCCATACTTACCACTATTAGATCAGAAAACCTATTTCTAATGCTAGTGGCTACTGCAATAAGGTTTTGAATTAAAACTTCTGGTTCATTCTTTTTGAAAATCTGATAATAAGAATTGCCGGATTCTATATTATTTACTATTGCCTTTGCCGTAGAAGATAATAAATTATTATCCTCTTTTGTAGAATCTAAATTATAATATTCTATTTCGTACATATTTTTTGCTTTCCGTTGTGTGGATGATTGTATATTAAAAGATTTTGTAAAAGTAATATTATTATCTACCTAAATTAAATTTTTTCCGTAGCCAATTTGTATTGATTCCAATTTCTTCAAAAGCACCTTTCCATTTGACTGCTTGCTGGGTAATTTGATCCGAAGACGGTAATTGCTCGTTAGTAGCGATTATTACTCTGTTGGTAGAAGTTAAATTAATAATATTGATAAAAGTTTTTTCATATAGTTCTGATTCTAATTGATAACGTTTGTTTTTTTACCAAATCCGTTAACACTTACTACGCCTGTTTTTGTTAAAATCCTGTTGACGTTAGAAACAAAATCTAAAGTTAGGAAAGATGGTGGAACGTAATCTTCCGTAAAAGCATCAATGAATATTAAATCATAACTTTCATCTTTTGCTTTTTGAACAAACTTATAACCATCTTCAATGAATACCTTAATATTTCCAGTTGGCTTGAACAAGAAATAGTCTTCAGCAATAGTAGCTATCTTTTGATCAATTTCTACAATATCAATTTGCACACTAGGTAACAACTTAATCAATGCATTTGGTAAACTTCCACCACCCAGCCCTATAATCAGAATTTTTTGCGGAGTTGGTTTTAAATATAGGGTAGCGAGCATCATTTTAGAGTAATCGAAGACTAATAAATTTGGATTATCTAGATTGAGGCAACTTTGACGAATATTGGCCGGAGGTTTTAGAAAAGATAAGCAGCGTTCATTACCTATTTCGTATACCCATTTTGAGCCATAGTTATTTACGGTATTATAAATTATTGAGGAGGCAACAGTTATTGGTAAGTTGTAAGATATCAATATTACTAAAGCTATACATGACTTAAAATTCATAGTAATGACTCTTGCAATATCGGTTTGTATTTTGTGCTATGGCTGGGACGAGAGGGCTCGAACCTCTGACCTACGATACCAAAAACCGTTGCTCTACCAACTGAGCTACGTCCCATTTATGTTGCGTTAGCATGAAAAACTTATAACAACAAATTATCTTCTCGTCAATAACTCAAATCTTTCAACATCGGTGAAGATAGAATTTATATTAAGCATAAAATAATTCTTATTTTGCAAGTAGTTGCGCTTATAGCGCAGTTTTTTTTTAGATATTTACTTAAGCTGCATAATAGTTAAGTTGTTAATATTATGTATGGTATCGTTACATATAGGAAAATTGTTTTCACATCATTATTACAAAACCCGGAACACGGATGAAAAAAATTTTAGGTAATTTGTGTATTTATAACATAGTATTGATTGTTCTGTCAGCGAACTCACAGGCTGCGGGAAGAGCGAGTAATAAGAAGTCTACTACTATTGATGTTACAGCTACCGTTCAACCTTCTTGCACAATTTTTGCGAATGATCTCCTTTTTCAAATAACTAATTTTAGTAAAATAAATTCCTATACCGGTAGGACTACACTTTCTTTATTATGTACGAAAGGTACTAGTTTTTCTATTGGATTAGATAAGGGAAGTTCACCCGGAGCAACAATTACCAACCGCAGAATGAAAAATAGAACCAGTTATTTGAACTATTCTTTGTATAGGGATGTGGGTAACAGTTTATTGTGGGGTAACTCTCAAGGTAGCACTTTGGCAGGAGTTGCTACAGGGCAAAGGCAAACTTTTACTGTTTATGCAAAGATTCCTTCGGGACAAAAATCAGAGCCGGGGAAGTATTTAGATAGTATAAATGTGGTAGTAAATTTGGGTAGCGGTGCTAATAAACTATCCTACCAATTATCAGTGGTAATGAATGTTATTCTTAGGAATACAGAAACACCTGGTTATAACAATAGGTAACATTATCAGTAGCTTATTGCTTTTCTATCGCACAATTCACACATTAAAAGAATTTTCTAATTATTAATATGTAAATTATACTATTTCTATTAAAAGTAGTAAGTTACTATTAGATAATCAATTCTAGGGCAGAAATTGTTATGTACTAGAATTATGTTATTAACACCTAGGAGGTAATATATGATCTTTGTGAAACGAGCCAAACATCTCTCTAACTGCTTCATTAGCATTATTGTTGCTATGGGAAGTGCCTTAATTCCCATAAATACATCTTCAGGAGCTACAACCACATCAACTTTTCAGGTAACCGCTACTGTTGCAAGTTCATGTACAGTGACGGCTACCAGCTTGGCTTTCGGTAATTATACTTTAGCTCAATTAGATAAGCGGCGAATTCAATAATCTAGCGCAACATACTGCAATTTGCGATTATGAAAGACCTCGGTAGGTGTTCTGTAACCAAGGCATTTTCTGGGCTGATTATTCATTCTCTGTTCTATATCGTCAAGAAGTTCTTGAGATAAG